>JANPAU010000364.1:0-4346 GCA_031430055.1 Akkermansiaceae bacterium
GTTGAGGGCTTGCGGGGCGAGTTCGTGTTCGGGTTTGGTGGCGTCTTTGTTGCCGGCGATGCCGATGGTCACTCGTAGGTCCGAGCGCTTGTTGCAGGCGAGCTTCAGTTTCAGGGTGCACTTGGGGAGATGCCGGGAAACCTCGATCCGTCCGAGGTAGTTTCCGCGTTCCCAGGTAGGATCGACCATCGCGCTGTATAGCAGGTAAATTCTGCCGTCTTTCGACCAAGTTTCACCCCATGAGTTGACCACGATGAAGGCACCGCGCTCCCGGTCAGCGAGGGTGACTTTGCCATCGGCATTGATATCGATGTCGCTACTCACTTTTCCATCGCCATTCACATCAAATCCGACTTGGTCATCGTATCCCACACAAGTGATGCCGTGGCCGTAACCGCTCGGTCCCCAGTGGATCCACAGGTCTTCACCTGCTAGATAATCTCCTTCGGGAATCGTCCTCGTGACTTTTGGGAGTTCGCCCATCCGTCCGTCGAGCGCGAGCAATCCGCCGATGGATTCTTTGCCGGGTTTGGGTTGGTTACGGTCAAAGAGCCAGCCACGGGCTTCGTTGATCTGTGCGACGGTGGCGGTCGGGGTATAGCGATAGCCAGCGACGCGATACTCCATCGCTTCGCGCCAGATGGGGTAACCGTTAGCCCATTGGCCGATCTTGTCGGTGTCTCCTTCCACGCGGCCGTAGGATTTGACGGTGGGAATTCCGATTTGCTTGGCCGTTTCCCATCCATTGTGTGCTTCTGATCCTTGGGCACTGTCGGCTCCATTGCACATGTTCCAGGAAAAATCGGCGGGAAATTGCGAGGCAGTGGTGCTGGCCTCGGTGCCATTTAGGACGTTCATTTCGTAGGTAAAGATCGAGGCAACTGCGGTGAACTGACCACAGGCTCCTCCTTTCTGTTTATAAATCGGCGGGAACTGCGGGCGGGTGGAGTTATCGACGCGGGACGGCAAGCGGCTGATATCGACGGGCGTCTCGCCGATGTCAGGGCCGGTCGCATCAGACCAAGTGTCGTAGTCATTTCCCATCGAAGAAGGCCGGGAAAACGGCTTGGGGTATGCGCCCTGCGCGGGGCTGTCGGCATCGTCCGCCATGAGCGGGGTAATGGAGGTTGAAATGAAGATGAAAGAGGCGAGTGTGGGATATCGGAGCATGGATGTCATTGATGTGGTTTACGATAATGGAGTGTGTTGATGGAATATTTTGATCGGCCCGGCGTTCAGCGCAGGGTGATGTTGGCGTCGAGGTTGAAGGCGTTGCCGATAGGCTTCGGGGCACGGGTTCTTGGATACTTGGGCAAATTTACTGGAATTTCAACAAATGGCTTGGAAATTGATTTTATTTGCCGATATAGGTGCGATTTCCGAAAGTGGAAGATCAATCAGCGCGGCGTAACCGGCTATTCCTCTCGGCGATCTGATTGGATTCGGCTTGCTGTCAGGAGACGTTGAGATCGCAGGAGAAATTTTTAAACTCCGGCCCCAAAACAAACAGCGCGGTGGCGCATGCCTGCATCCTCAATCACGCTCGGGACGCTAGGGATTTTACAAGCGGTGCGTTCTTCAAAGGTGCATCGGCAGGTGGGGTGAAAGCCGGATCGCTGGTCCAGCCTTCACGCGAGCGCTAGGCGCTCGTCGGACTCGAGTTTCGCGTTGAGCTCGGGCCAGCCGTTGGGGGTCTGCATGTTGAAGCAGTGCAGGTAAACGGTGAAGAGTTTGGGGTCGAAGATATCGACGAGGCGGTCGATGGTGCTGCTCAGGCGCTCGGCGTCGAGTTTCTTGGGAAGATCACCGACGACGGAGCCCTTGCCATCGTGGGGGATGCCCATGCCGTCGCAAAACATGGCGAGCAGCGATTGCTGACCGGCCATCAAGTAGGCTTGCAGGAGGTGCTCGCCGATGGTGTCGCAAGGCTTGAGCTTCAGCGTTTTATGAATCCAGGCGTATTGCTCGACCATGGATTTTTTCTCGATGAATACCGGGCGGAGCTTGCGGTTGCTGGCAAGGGTGGCAACTGCGGATCGATACACATTCTTGTCGTTGGCGCGGAACCAATCGAGGATTTGAGAAACAAAGGCGGGATCGACGGCAGTGTAGAGTTCGTGGGCTTTCACGGTGAGGAAATTTTGAGTGGCCGGGAGTCAACGCGCTCAATCGGAGGATGGCAAGAGTGGAGAAGCGTTGGATTAGGGTATTTTGGCCTGAACCGATTTGAACTCGTTCGCGCCGTTTAGCTTGATCGAGGGAGGGGTGGTGGACTGGTGGGAGAAAGAGGGGGCGGCACAGCTGTTTTCTTGGTAAAAGCGCTGATCAAAAACCGGCACCCGATGAACAGGACAAGTCCGCCGCCAATCATGCTGATCGCGCCTGCAAACGACGGCTCCTCGCCTTCTTCCATGATAATCACGTTTTCCGCGAGGTTGTTTTCGTAGCTTTTGCTCATCTTGCGCTCTTCCGATCCACCTCGTTCGAAGTCGGACAAAATCAAACCCTGAACAGTTCGGGCAGCCTGCATTCTGGCAGCATTTTTCAGAGCGAATTCCACCCCCTGCGACACATTCGAATCGCCCGCCTCTTGAAACTCTTTGTAAAGTTTCAAGATAGTCCGGTCGTCGGTGACGATGAGAGCATGAATGAGATCCTTTTCGGCATCATAGTCCGGTTTGACCAGAGGTACATACAACTTCAAGGGAGTGTCAATTGCCCTGAAGGAAATCGCGGAAGCGTTGGTAAGGTCAAATACGCCGCCTTCGATCCTAACCCATCTAGAACCAGGTTTCTTCGTCGCAATCGCTTCGATGCCGAAAGTTTCGAGCTTCCGCTGCGTGATTGCGGTGACCAGTGAGACAATGCCGAAGATGACCATCAAAAGACCGGCCTTTACCGCGAAGCGCAGGATGAACATGCGGAATGAATCTGGAGTTCTCGCTTGAATGTCGAGGTTTGAATCAGGCGGTCTTCGCTAGCCCGAGCTCATTGCGCTCACAGGTCATTTCAAAGAAACGGAATGATTCCGAAAATGACGAATACTCCCGCAGAAACGACGAGTCCCGCGCTGAAAATCAGCAGTCGGCCTTTCCCCAAGGCAGCTCCGTTTTTGAGGAGGCCGCGCAGTTAGAGTTCGGCGAGGGAGTTACATGCGGCGGGTCGCCATCAGTCCTTTCATGGCATTCGCCCGCCATGGGTGCGGGGTTCCGAGCAACCGATAGCTGCTCCACCAGACGGCCGTGAGGACGACCCCGAGTCCCGCAAGCAGCCAGCTTTGGTTTGCCAAGTTGCCGCCGGGTAGAAACCGCGGACGAAGCGGATCGCTTTGTGGATTTTTACCCAATTGCCGTATTCCAATTCCGGCCCGACGTAGGTGGCGCGTGTTTTCACCGCCACCTCGTCGGCCACGGAGTCCAGCCCGAGCATGTGGATCGCGCCTGCGTCGGCGCGGCCCATGCCGAACATCAAGTCGATGGTGGTGGATTTACCCGCGCCGTTCGGGCCGACGAAGCCGAAGATCGAGCCGCGCGGCACGTCGAGATCGATCGGGCCGAGGTCGAAATCGGGGTAGTGTTTGCGCAGGCCGCAAATCTGGATTGCGCGGTCGGCGGGAGCTGAAATGTCGGTTTTCATGAGTGTCGGATGGCTTTGAGGGCGAGGGTTTCGATTTCCGGGCTGCTGAGTCCGGCTTCGGCGGCTTCACGGGTGCCTTTCTCGAAATGGGCGCGCGCGGTTTTGATTTTCACCTCGCGGCTGGCGGCATCGCCTTGCTCGGCGACGAAAGTGCCCAGCCCCTGGCGGCGGAAAATGATGCCTTCGCGCTCCAATTCCTCGTAGGCGCGCTTCACTGTGATGAGAGAAACCATCAGTTCCGCTGCCAGAACCCGGAATGATGGCAAAGCGATTCCCGGCTCCAGCCGTCCTTCGCTCACCGCCCGCCTCACGCCATCGACGATCTGCTGATACAGCGGACCCGGCGCGGAAGGTGAGATCGGCCCGATGAGAAGGGCGGTGGAGTTTTCGGCGGACATGGATTTTCAGGCGGCGAACTACTGTGCATGATCAATAGTTACAGTCTGGCAAGAAAATAGTTTTTGGGCGTCAGATTTCGGCAAAGAGGACTCAGCGAAAAATCTGTCTCAGGAGCGCCGCGAGTCCCGGCTTGTCCAGCTCATGCTTCGCGATGGCGATCATGGCGGCGAAGAGCTGCTCTTGGATGGCGATATCCGGACCGCGCCGATGACCTTGCATGGCGAGAAACGTCAGGGCAGCCATGATTCCAACACGTTTGTTTCCATCGAGATATGCCTGAGCCTCGGCCAAGTGGAATGCATACGCAGCGG
>JANPAU010000365.1:0-15090 GCA_031430055.1 Akkermansiaceae bacterium
ATTACCCTCCTCCATCCCCGTCGTGATGGTGAATGAAAGCGGCGCATCCATCTACTCCGCCTCGGATGTCGCCCGTGAGGAATTCCCTAACGAGGACGTCACCGTCCGCGGTGCGGTCAGCATCGGCCGCCGTCTGATGGATCCGCTCGCCGAGTTGGTAAAAATCGACGCGAAAGCCATCGGCGTCGGCCAATACCAGCACGACGTCGATCAGCGCGCCCTCAAAGCCAGCCTGGATGACAGCGTGATTTCTTGCGTCAACGCCGTGGGCGTAGAGCTCAACACCGCCTCCAAGCAACTGCTCTCTTACGTCTCCGGACTCAATGCCTCACTCGCCGAAAACATCGTCGCCTGGCGCAATGAAAACGGCGCCTTCACCTCGCGGGAGCAGTTGAAAAAAGTCCCACGCCTCGGCGAAAAAGCCTTCGAGCAAGCCGCCGGATTCCTCCGCGTCCGTGGCGGCGCGCACCCGCTCGACTCGTCCGCCGTCCACCCAGAACGCTACCCGCTCGTCGAGAAAATGGCCGCAGACGCCGGTTGCAAAGTGGAAGAATTGCTCGGCAACGAAGCTGCTCGCAAAAAAATCGATCTGCAAAAATACGTCGATGACCAAGTCGGCCTGCCCACGCTCAAAGACATCGTCGCCGAGCTCGCCAAGCCCGGCCGCGATCCCCGGAAACAATTTGAACTCTTTTCCTTCGTCGAAGGCGTCGAAAAACCCTCTGATTTGCAAATCGGCATGAAGCTTCCCGGTATCGTCACCAACGTGACCGCCTTCGGAGCTTTCGTGGATGTCGGTGTCCATCAGGATGGACTCGTCCACGTTTCTCAGCTCGCGGATCATTTTATCCGCGATGCCTCAGAGGTCGTTAAAGTCGGCCAAAAAGTCCACGTCACCGTCGTCGAAGTCGATCTCAAGCGGAATCGCATCGCGCTTTCCATGAAGAGCAAGGTTGATCTCGACAACCGCCGCTCCGAGTCTGGCGACCGCGACAACCGCCCCAGCGGAAACCGCTCACGCCCCCAAGGCCAATCCGCGAACTTTAATCCTGGCGCGGCCCAGAACAACGACTGGTTCTCCCAAGCCCTGCAAAATGCGAAGAAAAAGTAGAGGCAAGCCCGGCAGAGCATCTTCAATCGGAGTCAACGACTCCGGTGTGCCGTGAAACTCATCTTGGCGGATGAGACACTGAGAGCCGTCAAATCACAAAGGCTCACGATCTACTTTTACCGTCGCTTGCTTGGCATTTCAATCCACCACAGCCAGCCTAGCAGAATGAAATATCCGGCGAATTCGAAGGTCTTCGCCCAGTATTGAATTGGCGCGTCGCCACCGTGACAGCCGCAGGAAATATCGAGACCTTTGTGCCAGGCCCAGCCGACGGAGACGGAGAAAACGCCCACTAATCCGGCGAGTGTTAGAATCGCGCCGCGTCGTAGTATGCCGAGCATGAGACAGATTCCGGTGATGAGTTCTAGCCAGGGCACCGTGTAGGCTGCAACTGCATCCCATGGGGCGGTGACGAGCTGATAGTTTGCAATGTCTTGCGTGAAACGTTCGAGACCGGTGACGAAAATTTTGATGCCGCCGCTGTAGACGAACCATGTCCCTAGCAGGACGCGGGCGATGAGGGCTGCGGTATTCATAACGGAGGAGAGCTTCGCGGCGACTGGTGATCGCCGCTACACTGGCTGGAGGAAACGGCGCTGCGCTTCCTCCTCAGGATTGTGGGGCAGAGCTTCGTTGGAGGACTTGGTGTCCGCGAGTAGTTCATCACGGAATTTTCCGATGATGGCTTCCACCGGCCAAGACGATGCTTCACCGAAGGCACAGATGGTGCGACCATCGATCTGATAGGCCACACTTTCTAACGTGTCGATATCGGATGGACTGGCAGTACCATCCACGAGGCGATCGGAGATTTTTTTCATCCATGTGGAACCCTCGCGGCAAGGGGTACACTGGCCGCAGGATTCGTGGGCGTAGAAGGCATTTAGGTTATTGAGCACCCACGACATTTTGCGGGTGTTATCGAGGACGATGACGCCGCCGGAGCCTGCCATCGACCCGCAAGCGGCGAGCGTGTCGAAGTCCATTTGGATGTCCCAGAAATCGAGGTCTTTGGTGGTGCCGTCTGGATTCTTGAGCTTGAACACTTCATTGCACTTGAGAATTTTCGAAGAGGAACCACCGGGGATGACCGCTTTGAATTCACGGCCATCTTTGGGGCCACCGCACATGTCGTAGAGCAGTTCGCGCATCGTGACCTTGCCGACCTCGACCTCGAAATAACCGGGATTTTTCACATCGCCCGAGACGCAGAGAATTCGTGTGCCGGTATTTCTAGCAACACCGAGCTTGGCATACTCATCGCCACCCATGCGGATCACGTGCTTCACGTGGCAGAGTGATTCCACGTTATTCACGATGGTCGGGCACATATAAAGTCCGAGTGCTGCTGGGAAGTAAGGTGGCTTGATCCGTGGGTAAGGGCGCTTGCCTTCGAGCGACTCGATGAGTCCAGTTTCTTCACCGCAGATGTAGGCACCTGCACCGCGGTGCACGAAGATTTCCACATCGAAGCCGGAGCCGAGCACGTTCTTGCCGAGGAAATTGTGAGCGCGAGCTTCTTCGATGGCGCGCTCGACGATGAGCGCCGCTTCCGGGAACTCTTCGCGGATGTAAATGTAAGCCGTCTTTGCTCCGACTGCGAATGCAGAGATGACCATACCCTCGACGAGCTGATGGGGATCCTGATGGAGAATGTAGCGATCCTTGAAGGTTCCCGGCTCGGACTCGTCGCCATTGCAAATCAGATAGACCGGCTTGGTGTTATTCGGCGGAATGAAGGTCCATTTCATCCCCGTCGGGAAGCCCGCCCCGCCACGACCACGGAGGCCGGATTTTTTCACCTCTTCGGTAATCTCCTTGGGCTGCATGGAGAATGCCTTTTTCAAATCGTCGTATCCACCGTCACGCAGGTAGCACTCGATGGACGGGTCCCAGCCTTCGCGGTCGACGTTTTTAAAGATCAGTCGGTATTCGCGGGCGTGGGGCTGCTTGGTGTAAGTAATCATGCGAAGAAGGAACGGCGGACTATTGGCAGGGAAATCCATCAAGCAAAACCCAAATTTGGCAAAAATTTGGCCGTTTTTCAGTCAGATAAATCCAGCTTGCGAATTCAGAAGTTGGATTTCAGGGTCTTGAATTCCAACTCGCGTGAAATTCGACCATTCTCACCTCTCCTACTGCACCAACATTCACCCAGCGGAAACCTGGGCGGAAACCTTCACCATGCTCCGCACGCATGTTATCGCCGTGCGAGATCGCTTGCGGGAAAATGGTAATTTAGGGGTGGCGGATGCTTTCGCGATCGGCCTCCGACTCTCGGCGGTGGCAGCGCGGGAGCTGTTGGCGGGAGAAAATCTTGCAGAATTGAAAGGTTGGTTGGAGGAGACTAACACCTACGTTTTTACGATCAATGGCTTTCCTTACGGCAGTTTTCACGGAACTCGGGTGAAAGAACAGGTTTTCAAGCCAGATTGGACAGATCAAGCACGGGTGGAATACACCAAGGATCTCTTCCGGATTCTTGCTGTCATCGCACGACCTGGCACGGGAGCTTCCGTGTCTACTCTGCCTGGATCGCACAAATCCTTCAGCGCAGACGAATCACAGATCCGGCGAAATCTCATCGAACTGGCGGCATGGCTTGAGCAATTGGCCGAAGAAACCGGTTATGATTTCCACCTCGGCCTGGAGCCTGAGCCACTCGGGCATTTTGAAAACACAGCGGAAACAGTGGCGTTTTTCCAACGGCTTCATGCGGAAACACCCGACTCGGCCGTCGTCCAGCGGAGGATCGGCGTCAATTACGACGCCTGCCACTTCGCTCTCGAATACGACGCCGCGCAGACATCGCTGACCATCCTGGCTGGTGCGGGCATCCGGATTTCTAAAATCCACCTATCCAGCGCACTTGCACTCGACCCACGC
The DNA here is from genome assembly GCA_031430055.1 of Akkermansiaceae bacterium. Lineage (GTDB taxonomy): Bacteria > Verrucomicrobiota > Verrucomicrobiia > Verrucomicrobiales > Akkermansiaceae > Luteolibacter. The sequence continues at coordinate 3,998 of JANPAU010000365.1, forward strand.
GATCCTGCGGCACTCGGGGCAATCCGAAATTTCGACGAACCGGTCTATTTTCACCAAGTTTTGCTGCGAGCAGGCGCTGAGATCACGCGTTTCGCCGATTTACCTGACTTTTTTTCCGAGACTGAAGGAGGAAAGCTCAATCCGGCCGCCTTCGAGGAAATGAGAGTCCATTTCCACATTCCTCTCGATGCGGAGCCGCTTCTCCCGTTGCGCTCGACCCGCGATCAGACTCGCGAAGTGCTGACTTGGAAGAAAAACCACCCCGAAACTTGCCAGCACTACGAAATCGAGACCTACACGTGGGCCGTTCTACCGAATGACCTTCAACGCCCTGTGGAGCAACAAATCGCCGGAGAATACGCTTGGGTGTTTGACAACGCATGAGTTGCCAGCGCCGGAAATCTGGTATTTCCTAGCGCTCATGTCTGACATCAAAATCACCATCCACACCTCCGTCGGCGACATCAATGCCCGGCTCTTCGCCTCGCAAGTCCCTGTCACTTGCGCCAATTTCCTCAACCTCGCCACGCGCGGCTACTACGACGGCGTGGCCTTCCACCGTGTGATCGCCAACTTCATGATCCAAGGTGGCGACCCGACTGGTACCGGCTCCGGTGGCCCAGGCTACAAGTTTGCCGATGAAATCGACAGCTCCCTGAAGCACACCAAACCCGGTATTTTCTCCATGGCCAACGCCGGCCCTAACACCAACGGCAGCCAATTCTTCATCACCCACCTCCCTACCCCACATCTCGACGGCAAACACGCGGTCTTCGGCGAGGTCATCACCGGCCAAGACGTGGTCAATAAGATCGCCAAGGGCGACAAGATCAAGTCCATCACCATTCACGAAGATACCACAGCTTTGTTCGAAGCTCAGAAGGACAATCTGGAGCATTGGAACTCGATCTTAGACCGCTAAAATCAGGTTACTTAATTTTTCTTAATAAATTAGAAATCCTCATCTCTGCCTAACAAGCGGAGATGAGGATTTTTTTTAGCTGAGTTAAATCACTTATTTTAAACGCTTTAGTGTTCTATCAGCTAGAATTTAAGACCGACGCATTCTCCCCCGCGATCACGTAGATTACACCGGATCTCTTGATTTTCGGCGAAATGGAGCATTTAATGACGTCGTCAGTTCGCAAGAGCAGACACCCCCACACATACCCCCCATGAAACAACACCACTCCCCCCGTGGTGGACGCTTGATGATCGGCTTGCTCGCAAGCCTTTGCACATTGAGTTCCGCCTTCGCCGCAGACGCCATCCCAACCGGCAAACTCAATGTCGACCGCACCTTGGTTCGCGTCGGCACCGCATCCAAACTCGATTGGCAAATCAGCTACCCAGCCCCACCCGTCGGCGTGAACCTCATTCCCACAGTCAAAGTCAAAATGCGCGTCCGGACACTCGGAGTCGCCTTTCAGTCCGGTAGCACCCTACTTCCTTTCGAAGGCAGTTGGAAAACCGACAAGACCTCATGGAGCGTATTCTTTAAGGGCACAGCACCTTCAGTCGTCCCCACCAATGTGCTTGTCGACCGGACCGTGGAAGCAAACGAAATCATCAGCTTCCGGGCTCGTGGCGGAAAAAATGCCGCTGGCACCTCGTGGTATAATTACCATCAAACTAACGCGAGCGACCAATACGCTGTCGTTCTAAAAAATGGCGATAAACCGCCAAGCTACGCTCCCGCCTACAACCAGGGCAACGTCAAGAGCTTCCTCTCCGGCTACATCGACTCGTCTGGGAAGATCAAAATCGGCGGACAGGATCTAATCATCCTCTGGGAAGGTTCTGAAGCCGCCCCTGGCACTACCTATTTCGACATGCAAGACCTTGTCGTTCTCGTCTCCTTTGAAACATTCTAACCTCACCCTTATTCCCCCTCATGAAAACCGCCCTCATCCTCTGCGCACTGGCCACAGCCGCCTTCGCCGGATCTCCAGTCCTCAAGCCAGTCACTCCTGAAGCTATTCTCAAGCTCCAGAAGTCCTCGCCGATGTCAAACCTCCAACAGCCAGCGCAAAGAGAAGTCGCGGCCATTCGCCCTGCCGAACAATCCATCATCAAAGAGTCGGTGATCCTTCACGATGGGACAAGCTGGACACTCGTCCCCAAGGGAGCGGTCGTCTTCATTCCCAACGCCCTTAAGAACCGTGCGGACGCGAAACCCGTCGGTACCTTACTCTCATGGACTGATTTCCTCGTCATGAACCGGTCTTGGATCACCACCACTGACATCTCCTTCGACCAAGCTGCTGGAAATCTTCCGATCCCTGCCGAGCGCGCCACTTTTTGGGCTAAGCAAGACAAGATCGTCGTCGCCGTCCATCAAAGTGGACCCATCTCCGTCCACACCGCCGCCGAATCCCGAACCCTCACAAAACGATGAAACTCCTCAGCCTCTTCCTCATCCTTTCGACCAGCCTCGGATTCGCTCAGAGTTCGAATTACAAAAACATCGTCCGTCAGATCCAACAAGGCTCAGGAGTCGTCTGGGACATGCAAAACGTCGCCGCCACGGGTGCCGCCAACTCCGCCCTGTTACTCGAAACCGGTGGCTCGCTTTTCCAGCTTTGGACCATCGACGAAAGAACCCCCAAGGACTACCTTCTCGATCAAAAACTTGTGGGTGCCTATCTGCCCAAAGCAGACGTGAAAATCACCTCTCTCGATCCTTACGTCGAGACCTGCACCCGAGTAGATCGACCTTTCACGGTTGAAATCCAAGTCTCCGACCTCCTCAGCGGCACCGGAATTCCCGAAGCAGCCACCAAGGTCATCCTCCAGCGATGCCTCGGCTCCTTCCCCACCGGACAAACCACACTCGACCCCAACCTAGTAGCCGCTAATACTCCAGTCGAATCATCTGTTATCACGAAAAACGGAAAAGCCACACTCACGTTCCCAGCATCGGCACTCACTGCGAGCAATCCACTCAAGGCCTCCGGCGAAGAGCATTTCATCATCAACACCCTCGCCGACGGTGCCTTCACGCAGACCAAAATTGCTTCCTCCAAGATCAAGGTCTGGCCGATCGCCACCGGGGCGATCTCCGGCATTGCCCAAGGAGAAGAATATCGCGGCATGATTCCCACTGTGCAGCTTGCCCTCAATGACCTCTACCCGCGCAGTGATACTTTTTTCATGCTCTACGAAGGCACTGGTGGGGCGGGCAAGATGGTGAGGCCGTCGCATATTTGTGATTCTACAACTCCGCAGACGACGAGCATTACCTCGGATGAACTCAATGCCCTCATCACCAAGGACGGAACCTACACCGTCGCCCTGATGAGCAAAACTGTCTTCGACACCCGCCTCCTTTGCGACACCGTCACCTTTTCCGTCAAGCGCACCATCGCCGTCAATGCCATGCAAACCTACTTCTCTGACGACACGACACCCTGATCTTTAAACACTCCCCCCAAAATCGGCCGGTCGGTGTGATCGGAGCTTGTGCCCTTGGCCGCCTCCTGATCACCCCACCGGCTCATTTTTTCCCGAAAACTGGGCAATGCCGCATGTTCGCATTTCATCCGACTCGACATGCCCGGCCATCTCGCCAAATTCAGCGCGAGTTATCCATTGCTAACCATGTCAGAATTCCTCGTCATCCCACGCCAAGACCACGACGCCCTCGTCACCCAAGCTTACCAATCCCGCGGCTATTCCGCCGACGAATCCGCTGAAGGTGCCAAGCTTTGCGCCGAGGCCGCCCGCCACGGCATCCGCACCCACCACGCACTTAAGGCCCTCCACCTCGACCACCTTTTCGGTTCCGGAGTCGGTGGCTGCACGCCAGGTGCTGAGATCGAAATTCTGCCATCCCGCTTTCCCGCCTCCGAGCGCTGGAATGCCAACAAAAAACTCGGCCAATCCGTCGCCTACCGCGCCATCGACCGCGCCATCGAACTCGCTGACCAATACGGCATCGCCCAAATCGCCGTCGATAACGCCTTCCACTATCTCTGGGGCGGCGGCTACGTCATGGAAGCCGCCGAACGCGGTTACTTCGCCTACACCAACTGCACCTCAGCCCTTGCAGAAGTCGTCCCTTTCGGTGGAAAATTCCCTACCCTCGGCACCAACCCACACTCATGGGGCATTCCCAGCACCGAGGCAAATGGCTTCCCCATCGTGATGGACTGGGCCACCTCCACCGTCGCCATGGGCCGCGTGCAAACCCTGAAGCGTGAGGGAAAAATGCTCCCGCCCGGAGCCGCTGTCGATGCGGCTGGCCAGCCCACCATCGACCCGAACGAAGTCGCCGCCCTGCTCCCCTTCGGTGGCCACAAAGGCTACGGCATGTGCCTTCTCAACGAGATCTTCGGTGGCCTCATCGGCGGCTCACTTCCCACCCTCCGCGGGCGGAAACTGCCTGCGGCAAGCGAGAAGAACACCCCTGTTTTCTATTTTCAAGTCATCCACCCAGACGCCCTCTCCGGCGGAAACTTCGCCCAAGGTCGCAATCAAATGCAAAACCTCAAGGCAGTCATCGACGACATCCTCAGCCACGGTAACGAGGCCTCCATGCTCCCCGGCCAAATCGAAGCCAGTGCCCGCACACGCTCGGACACCGCAGGCGGACTGCTCTTCACCGAAGCAGAAATCGGCGAGTTCAACGAGATCAACGCGGAACTCGGATTGCCACTTTGGGAGATCAGCAAGCTCGCACAAGCATAGGCACGTGGCGGCAATCACCTCATGAGTTCCCCTGCCCTACTCCGACACCTCCTGCGGAGGATCCTGTTGCTGGTGTTCGTAATCACCGTCATCCCACTCGTCTTTCTAGCAGGCTGTCAGTCGAAGCTCCTTTACCACCCCCGCCCCTACGCTCCCGGCACCACAGCGGAATGGCAGCAACGGAACTCAGGGAAAAAACTCGAATTCACTACCTCCCAAGGCCAGCAGCGCGCGTTCCTCCAAGGAAATTTGAAATCACCACGAAACCTCTGGATCTTCTGCGCGGGCAACGGAACGCTAGCCCTCGATTGGTCGGAGTGGATCCAACAACACGCGCCGCCAGAAGATGCTTGGCTGCTAGTCGATTACCCCGGTTACGGAGAATCTACAGGCTCGCCAAACCCCGCTCGCATCCGGGAAAATCTCAAAAGCGCCGTACCTCTCGCGATGCGAGAAATCGGATGGACTTCACCTACAGACCCAAGGCGTTTAAGGTTTTTCGGACACAGCCTAGGCAGCGCCGCCAGCTTGATCGCCGCCTCGGAGTTCAGTATTCAGCGTGGTGTCCTGATTTCACCGTTCACCAGCACCATGGAGATGAGCCAAGCGCTGACTGGCCTGCCGCTCGGATTTCTCGTCTGGCATCGTTTCGACAACTCATCTCGTCTCACAGAGCTGGAAGCACGCGGCCCTGGTAATGTGATCATCCTCCACGGTTCCGATGACGAAGTAATCCCAGTCCGGATGGGGCGTACGCTCGCCGCCCAGCACCCCAAAGTCGTTCGTTTCATCGAAATCCCCGGCGGGCGGCATAACACGATTCAAGAAGAACACACGGACAAAGTCACCGCCGCGTTACACGAAATCGGAAAGTAGCGGCGATCACCGCGAGGCCGATGCCGCCGAGGACCGCGCTGCGGAAATGAACGAGGACTAGGAAATCAAAGCCCTCTGGAACGGCTACATCACCAAGACCCACCCCGTCACCGGCAAGGAAGTCCGGACCACCGCACCCTCGCTCGTGAAACGATCCAGGTAGCTGGAGCGTCCCCGCTCCAGTCCGTTCCCGGAGCATCTCGCTCCGAGGATCCCGCTGTCGAACTCACCAGCTCCAGACAACTCCCCAATTCCACCCAGCCCAGAAATTCTCCTGCAAATTTAAGGGTTGCCACTCCTCCTTGAGATGATAGAAATCACTCAATCAATAGCTCTATTCAGAGCTACGCTCTTCCAAATTGTATATGTCGGTATGATACAACACGCTGTATTTATCCGATAAATACAGCGTGTTGTTCAATAGCACTGTTCCGCAAGAATTTAAAACCAAACCGAACGAAAACAAAAATGATGGGACCAATAGGAATGCCGGAGTTAGTAATGATTTTAATTGTTGCCGTTATGGTGGCGGTAGTTGGAGTTCTTCCGTTCTGGTTCATCTGTAAGAAGGCCGGATTGCCTCCTTGGCTATCACTGATCATGATTATTCCATTCGGAGCACTCGTTCTACCATTTGTCCTAGCATTCATTGAGTGGCCAGCTCTGCGGGGAGATAGACAAGCATCCACACGGCAATGATCCCCGAGATAATCAAAGAAGCAGACAAGGCGCGGCAGCTCGACGGGCATAAGCTCCTCAATTTCATTCCACCCTCCCTTCAACCGCGCCCGCGTCTGCGCTTTTGACGTTGTCGGCAGAAATAACATGACTATTCCTCGCGAATTACTCAGCGACTATCGAGTCTGGATCGGCATCGCCGTTGGCGTGGTATTTTTGGCGACGAAGTTACTCAACCAGGGAACGCCAAAGGAGAAGTCATTTAGCTGCACAAAGTGTCGGAAGCGAGAAGACCATAGCCAGCGAACGATTCAGGCATGGTGGGATGGCAAGCATAGGTTTTTTTGTAGCGCATGCCATCAGACATGGATACGGACTAAAAGCTCCACTGCGCCTAGCCGCGGAAGCAGTGGGTGCCTTTCCTTACTGATCGTGGGACTTGTGGGCTTTGGTGGAGTTACTTACGTAGCCCTGAATCTACACAAAATCGAAGAGCCGAACAATAAAGGGTGTAGCGATAGCGGAGATTTCGTCTATGCCCTTAGTTGAACTAAAATTTCTAAGAAAAGTGAATCCGTCGTGTCATAGCAATATATGAGAGTATTACTTCTTGCATTCTGTTTCCTTGCCGTAGTAGCGAGCGGAGCTCCAATCGACGATTTGGCATCGCCCATCCCAGAGCTTCGCGACAAAGCTGCTGCGGAACTTCGTATTTCCTTTCGGAGCACCCCCGAGTCCAAGTGGACACCAATTGTCGCTAAGATTTTGAAGGGACAATCGAAGAATGAAATACTGAAGTTGCTGGAGCCATTCAAAGTTACCAAGGGGATGGGAGCGGGTAGCGGGCAATCCCACTCAGAATCATACCGTCTTGATGACGAGTGGATCTTGATTTGTTACTTTTACAATGAAGGCGACATTCTCATTGACCGAACACTAGCCGAGTCGGTCAGGCAGGTGGGCGTCAAGACTCCAGAGAATTTCACCGGACAATGGGTTCTGTATTACATCAACGGCATCAAAAGTCACGAGATCTCAATCAAGAATGGTCACAATTCCGGGGAGTTCATAGCCTACCATACGAATGGAGCGAAGGCCTACGTCCAACACTACACCAACCATGTAGCAGATGGACCTGATACGGGATATCATCGATCAGGCAAGATCGCATACACAGGGCAATACAAACAGGGGAAGCAGGTAGGGACGTGGACTTGGTTTGATGAGTCGGGGAAGATTACCTCAACTCGAACGCATCCAGAAAAATGAAGAATTCAAACAATTAAAGGTGTAGCGAAGTCGCAGCGATAGCGGAGATTTCATCTATACCCTTAGTTGAACAAGCCCGGAGCGACGTTTGACGTGCTCTTAACGGGGCTTCGAAGCCTCAGAAAAATGGTATGCGTTTTGTGTGTTCGCAGCGTTGCTCGTTGAACGGGCTGCTGCGGGCTGGGATCTCGCGTGAGCTAAACATACCGTGTTTGGCATGGATACGACTCGATTGGCAGGTAGGGAGACTGCTTGCATGGCGCTGGAGGTCGGAAAATAGCGGTCATTTCCACGCACTGGATGTGGTTCGCCGATGCCTCGTCTCTGGTCTGTTGTCGGGTTGGTGGGTGGAGTATTCTGGTGGGGTGGATGGTGGGCGGGCGGATGGGCTGCCGCCCCAAACCCCGCCGAGCTGCGGAAGCTCGGCCCCTTTTGTTCCCCCCTTAAATCCCCAAGGAGACTTCGAGGGGCGGCGGCGCAGAATAAATTCCGCGCTCCAGTTATAAAGGCAGATCATAACTGCGACCACCTACGCCCTCATACCAGCGGAGGTAGGCCAGATTGACCATCGAGTAACCACCGGGAGTTGGGTAATTCCCGGTGAAATACCAGTCTCCGCAGTCGCCTTTGATCGAGGCGTGGAGGTTGTCGATCGTTTGGAAAATCACTTGCACTTCGCCATCCCAATCGATGCCTTCTGGATACACCATCCGGCTGATTTCCGCAGAAACTTCTTCATGGGTGAAGGCTTCGTAAATCGCTTGAACACGATTCCGACGCTCTGCAACGGGGAGTTTCAACTCGGCCTGGCAATCATCATAGACACGGTCCAGGAGTGACTGCCGACCCGCGCGGCGATGCAGCGCGACGGCAGCGGCGAAGGCGATGAACTTGCCGAGCTCTGACATATCAATCCCATAACAATCTGGATAACGGATCTGCGGCGCCGTCGAGCAAACGACGATCTTGGAGGGCTTGGTGCGGGCGAGGATTTTGAGAATCGATTGCTTCAAGGTGGTTCCACGGACGATCGAATCGTCGAGAGCCACGAGGTAGTCCCCCGGTTTCACGACTCCATATGTGATGTCATAGACGTGAGAAACCATCTGATCGCGGCCTTTTTCCTGAGAGATGAAGGTGCGCATTTTGATATCTTTGTGCGCGACTTTTTCACCCTTCGGCCAATTCCGGAGAATCAAATCATCCAACAACTCGGGCGTCAGCGTGCCATCACTGGAAGCCTGAAGAATCGAAGAGCGCACTTCTTGGCGGCGATAGAGCCTGAGACCATCCATCAGCCCATAATAGGCGGTTTCTGCGGTATTGGGGATGAAGGAGAAGATGGTTTTTTCAAACTTGCCTTCGATGGATTCGACGACTTGGGCGACCAGTGCCGCACCCATCGCTTTGCGCTCCCGATAGATCTGAGGGTCATTTCCCCGGGAGAAATAGATTTTCTCAAACGAACAAGGGGTGTAGCGCCGCGGTGGCGCAAACGCTGAGTCTGAAATGGAACCGTCCGACTTGATCGTGATCATCGATCCTGGATCCACGGCTTTGACCTCGCTGGCATCCACCTCGAAAACCGTCATCAAAGGCACCCGCTCTGAGGCGAATGCGATCACTTCATCTGTCACTAACATGTGACATGGCCGGATGCCATGTGGGTCTCGCATTACGAACATGTCGCCATTGCCGATTGCGCCACAAATCGCATACCCCCCATCCCAGGCAGCGGCGGCCTCGGAGACAAGTCTCGGCACATCCAGTGCGGCGGAGATTCGATCTGGCATTTCCGCTCCCGGCACTCCGGCGTCGCGGAGGTGCCGATAGAGGTCGGTGTGCGCTTCATCCAAATGATAACCGATTTCCTCTAACACGGTCTGGGTGTCGGTGCCGAATACTGGATGCTGGCCGCGGTCGATGAGCACTTCATTAAGCGCTGCGGCGTTGGTCATGTTAAAGTTCCCCATCACCATCAGCGTGCGGGTGGGCCAATTGCTCCGGCGGAGATACGGGTGACAACAGCCGACATCGAACTCGCCGGAAGTCCCGTAGCGCAAATGCCCGATGAGGATTTCCCCGCCAAACTCGAAGTGCTTTTTGACGCTGTCTGGATCTTGGTGATTCATCACGCCCTTGCGCGACATCTTGTAAAAATCCCGGATTTCCTTGCGGAAAATTTCAGATAACGCGTCTTTTTCCACGCCCCGGCGCCGGTGGACGTAGGACTGGCCAATCGGCATGTTGAGTTTCACACAGCCGATGCCCGTGCCATCCTGCCCGCGGTTGCGCTGCTTCTCCATCAACAGGAAAAGCTTGTTCAGGCCCCACAGGCAGGTGCCGTAGCGGTCATGATAGTAGGCCAGCGGCTTGCGGAGTCGCACTGCCGCGATCCCGCATTCGTGTGTGAGGAAATCGCTCATGCTTGAAGAAATTGTAATTTCACTCGCCGATTACGCAGACGCGGACGCCTTCTTCCGGCACCATGCGTCCGAGGACTGTGCCGCCATCGCCCGCCTTGAGAGCGGACTCGACGTCTGCCTCTGCGACGATCGCGACCCAGCCGATGCCCATGTTGAAGGTGTGGAATCGGTCCTCTGCATCCACGTGGGAGAGCAATTTCTCGATGCCTGGAAGCTCCCAGCGAGGGATTTCCAAATCGGCACCCATTCCGCGGAACAGGCGCTCGAGGTTCTCAGGGAGGCCACCGCCGGTGATGTGGGACATCGCCTTCGGCTTCACGCCAGACGCCTTAAGATCACGGGTGACATCGTGGTAGAGACGCGTGGGTTTCAACCACTCACGGAGTTCGAGATCCGTGACTTCACCAGGAAATTCATTGAGCACGCGCCGGACAAGGGACCAGCCATTGGCGTGGATGCTGTCTGACGCGTAGCCGATGAGCACATCACCGATCGCGACGGTGGTCGGGTCGATGAGATCAGGCTTTTCTGCGCAACCGATGCAGAATCCGGAAAGCTCGATCACGTCGACGGGGACGATTCCTGGCATTTCTGCCGTTTCGCCGCCAGCGAGGATGCAATCACACGCCTCAAGGTAGTCGGCCATGCCGGAAATCAACCGGGTGATTTTCTCCTCATGCAGCGCAGCAATGCCGATGTAGTCTAGGAAAAGCAAAGGATCCCCCCCGGTGGTGAGGATATCATTGACGCTCATGGCGACGAGATCCTTGCCCGCCGTTTCGAGAAGATCGTGCTCCAGAAGCAGTTCCAACTTCGTTCCCACGCCGTCGCAACCTGTCATCATGACCGGCTCCTTGTAGCTGCTGAGATCGTAACAAGCGGCGAAAAGCCCGAAAGCTCCCCACAATTTGCGTGTCTGTTGAGTTCTGCGCACGTGAGTGCCGATATCGCCCACCAGAGCGGCCGCTTTACGCGTATCCACCCCTGCCTGTTGATAAGTTAACTTGCCCGCCATATTCCGTTGCGGGGGTTCTACCACCCCCCCCTTCCCCGTCACGAAGAAAAACATTCTAGTTTTTTTACGTCCTGCGGAACGCCCTGAATTCGTCAAAATACCGGCACTTTCGCCACTCGATTTTTTAAATTTTAAAAAAA
>JANPAU010000366.1:0-5973 GCA_031430055.1 Akkermansiaceae bacterium
CCAGTGGCATCGGCGCCGCCATGATCGGCTGGTATGGCTGCGCCATGCTCTGCTACGTCACTCCCAAGGAACACCTCGGCCTGCCTAACAAAGACGACGTGAAAGTCGGCGTCATCACCTACAAGCTCGCCGCCCACGCCGCCGACCTCGCCAAAGGCCACCCCGGTTCCCAATACCGCGACAACGCCCTCAGCAAGGCCCGCTTCGAGTTCCGTTGGGAAGACCAATTCAACCTCGGCCTCGACCCGATCACCGCCCGTCTCTATCACGACGAAACCCTCCCGCAAGACGGCGCGAAAACCGCCCACTTCTGCTCCATGTGCGGCCCGCACTTCTGCTCGATGAAAATCAGCGAGGACGTCCGCCAATACGCCGCCGAGCAAGGCATCGCCGAGGAAGAAGCGCTGGCGAAGGGGATGGAGGAGAAATCCAAGGAATTCGCGGAGGCGGGAGCTGAGGTTTACGTCCCGGCCTGAGCCCGGACGGGAGGAAGGGGACACTCTCTGTTAAGCGATTCACATCACCCCTTCAACTGTGGCAAAGCGTAAGAAAACCAACCTAATTATCTGCGCGTATTGTCGGAACGAAATTCGTGAATGCGACTCGCAGCGGGATCACGTCCCTCCTAAGGCACTCTTCAGCTCACCCCGTCCTAGCAATCTTGTGACGGTTCGCTGTTGTGAAAGCTGCCACTTTGATCTTTCGGATGGAGATGAAGCTCTCCGCAGCTTTGCTGCTCTGAGTTGGGATACTACAGCTTCTGCCAAAGGCCTTAAAGCTGTCGCGGACCGGGCACACAGCCGAGATCCTTGGTGGTTTGCCGAGCTGATAGAATGCGCTCAGCAATCGTCACCGATTCCGAGTCCACTTAACAACGGAGAGGAACTGCGGGAGATCAAGTTGTCAGGGCGTATTGCGACAGCAATTCATCGCACCATCATCAGAACTGTCCGCGGTTTGTTATTCGACCACACCCCTCTGTTTGACACACGCACAATCAGGTTTGACGTCTTCCAAAGCAAGCCGGTGAATCTGGATCAATTTGCGGAGGTGGCCCACGGTCTAGGACCTCTTCGATTCCGGAAAGTTTTTGGTGAGGGTGCATTCGGAGCTATTTGGGACTTTGCGGCAGAAGACCCCAGTAGTGGTGTGATGATCATGTCGTTCTTCGGACGTTTGAATTTCACCGTAATCTTCGGACCTCCGGGACGCTTTGAGGCGAGTTGAAGGAACTTGGGATTCGTTTGATGAAACAAGGAACGGCGATCTCCGAATCGCCTGTCCATGGAAAGACAATGAAGAGCGGTTTCCTCGGATCATTGGCTGCTCATGGGCTTGGCGGATCGGAGTCCGCCACTCCTTGGGGCTTGTTTCGGCGCACTGGCGCTTCATGGTGGTGGGCGATTCGGAGATCACCTCTCCATGATGTTATGGAACCCGACTCATCCGCCTATCCAACTCTGAAATTTCTCAACGAGTTCGCGGAGATTCAGAAGACCGGGAACCGTCTCCCCCACTGGCAACAGGACAAGGCCACGTATTTCATCACGTTCCGCCTCGCGGACTCTATTCCGGTAAGCGTGCTTCAGGAGTGGCGGGATGAAAAAGATCTCTGGCTGATGGATCATCCGAAGCCTTGGTCGCCTGAAACAGAAGCTGAATATCACAGGCTCTTCTCCGCCAGGATCGATCAATTCCTCGACCAAGGTCTTGGCTCCTGCCTGCTCGGCGATCCCGCGAATGCCGCCACCGTGGCCAGCACGTTCCATCACTTCGACCATACCCGCTACCTACTCCATGCGTGGGTTATCATGCCGAATCACGTTCATCTTCTGCTTTCGTTAGGAGAGTCCATCGATCTGGGAGAAACCGTCGCCAGTTGGAAACGCTTCACCGCTACGAAGATCAATCGGGTGGATCACGGCTTCGGGCCGTTCTGGCAGAAAAATTATTTCGACCGGATGATCCGCGATTGGGATCACTTCATGAATGTCGCACGCTACATCCGGCGCAATCCGATCAAGGCGAAGTTACCGATGGGGTCGTTTATGATTTATGAAGCGCCGTGGGTGGAGCGTTTGCTTTCGTAACAAGGAACGGCGATCTCCGAATCGCCGAGGCCCATGGGTGGACAATGAAAAGAGTTTTCCTCAGATCATTGGCTTGGCGGATCGGAGTCCGCCACTCCTTGGAGATAGTATCCTCTCGCGACCCCTGGGACATCAAGTTCATACCCCAGGCACCTCGTCGTCCCTTTGTGGCTTCTCCAAGAAGCGCGGCTTAGGATACTCTCCATGCTCAGTGGCAACGTCGAAAATCTGAAGGAGTCCGCTGATCAGACGGTCCGGGGACGGCAAGTGCAATGTAAGCACATGAAGCGAAGGATATGAAAGCAGCACGCAGGGCTGATCGCAGGCAGCTGCAACGGCTAGAACAGGAGCGCTGCACGCTCGATAGTCATCGTCGAACATTTCGCGTACCACGACCACCCCACAGGTGGCGCGATCGGCAACGGCAACCGACTGTGTTGTGCCTGATCCTGTGCGCAAGAGGATCTCCTTTCGCTCTAGAATATAGGCCAAAGCACCGCGGAGCTGCTTTGCACCCTTCTCGATGTGGCTACGGATGACCTTTTGCTTGCGGTCGATCGACCGATCCAACGCGGCCTTGGTGTTGGGGCTGTCCTTGGCTTGGACCAGTAGAACAACTTCGTCAGTTACCACTAGGACATCAGTGAGTTCGGTTCCGCTATCTTCGCGTATCGGATTGAGAAAGACTGTTTCGCTAGGGAAAGCGCGCCGTAATAGTGCAACAATATCGCGCTCTTGGAACGGGCCTGGCTCTTCGCGTTCGAGGCTTGTCATCATTGCCTGGCCGTCACCCCCCACAAAATTATAGGCCTCGTTGCGGAGGTCCATAATCAAAAAATCGTCGAAAAAGAGACGCTCGCCGAGGTCGACCGTGAATGACCCAGCGTCATCGTCCAGAATCCGCAGCCCGAACCAGTCCGTCATCGCGGCATGGATGCCGGCAACATTATTCATGTCAAACATTGGAAACAACGTTTCGGCTAAAACTTCGCGAAACCTTGCGACATCGCGAACTTGACTACTCGATCCGAGAAGTTCGCGATCATGTTCGTCGAAAAAGTAGAGGTTGAACTGGTCCTGACTGAGCACCGCAGTCAAATCGGTGAGCATGGCATCACCCGCAAATAACGGAGTAAGCATTACTAGCGGTTCGTCGTGATCGTCGAAAAAGGCTGTAATAAAACCGAGAGATCGCCCCGGATTGGCGATGTCGGGAACCAGATAGATTTTTAATTCATTTTTCAGGCGCTCGGTAAGGATGAAATCCTTTCCCGCTTTGACAATTAGGGCGAAATGCTCATTGGCAAACTGCACTGGCTGGTAGCCATAGCTCAGTTGACCCAGATGCGAGAGGATCTCAGGGTGGTCAAGCAAGAACATCTGAAGATATTAGAGCAGGCAATCCATCTTGGCGAAGCCTATCAAGTGTCAAAATAATCTCGTTTGTAGGGTGAGGCCTCTCGGATTCACAGAATCGCACAAATTTCTCTCTCTCACTATCCACCCCAGCACCGCTGCCACCAAACATAATTTGGATGCGCTGCGGCCGGTCCGAATCGGGCGAATCGGAAGATGGACTGGAGCAATTGGCCCATTCGCTCATCGGCTATTCCGTTTCGCACCTGCCACAGGATCAGGATTTCAAGAGTGCCGAGGGTTTTGAGACGAAAGGATTCCGAAGAGGTTCAAAAATTTCCGGGCCTTAGATGGGATTTCAGGTCCATGGCGGAGTGCAAGACGCGGGCGATTTCGAGGGACTCGATACTGGCGCGGAAGAGGAGGATATGGCGGCCTTCGGAGGCGATGCGACAACCGGGAAAGAGATCTTCGCGGAGTCGATAACGAAAGGGATCACTGCGAATTGCTTCGATCCGCGACCAAATCTTGTCGAGGTAGATCTCCTCTTGCTCGGCTCCCCACGTTTCAAGGGTGTAGGTACGGATTGATCGGAGATCTTCGAGCGCAGCCTCGGTAAGAGCGAGTTTCATGCCTTGCCCCGGACCAAGTCTTTGAAATGCTTCTCAGAACGGACTTCAACGATCCGGCCTGATTCAAGTTGGGCGAAGCCGATGGCGGCTTCTCTTGCGAGCCATTGATTCTCTTGCTCCCGGTTGAGAGATTGTCGCAGGGCTTCGCGGATGACCTCGCTGGCATTGTTGTAAAGCCCGCTGGCCACCTTGCTTTTCACCGCTTTTTCCAATTCGGGAGTGAGTGAAATGTGCATACGTAAAACTACAAAGATTGCCAAACCTTGTCAAATACCTTGCTGCGATGCGGTAGTCATCCCCCACCCCAGCAGCGCTGCCACCACTCAAAATGCGGGTGTGACGCGGCAGTTCGGAATCGGGCGACGCGGAAGTAAACACCGGGAAGAGTTTTTGGTCCGTCGCCGCTGTGCTATGCCGGGACAGGTTTTCACTTGGAAGAGGATCGGCCGAAGGGTGGGATGCCGAGGGAAATGCGTTTTAGGCGGACGGCAGAAGGCGCGAGGTCGAGGGAGGCTGCGGCTGCGGCGTCGGTCATTTTGCCAAGGACGGCGATCTCCTTGCGGGTCCAGTCGGAAAGAAGTTTTTTCGGGCGCTTTTGGGTGAAGGATGGGATTTTGAGTTTGCAGCGTTTCCAGAAGACGGAGGCTTTGTTGATTCCAGTTCTGAGGGCGACATCGCCGTCCGGCATTCTTCCAAGGAGGGCAATTTCTTTTTTAGTCCAGTAGTGCCAGGTCTTGGATTTGCGGGCGTAGCATCGGATGCCGAGGTCAAGCCGTTTTTTATAAACGGAAAGGATGTTCATTCCGTAAATTCCGGCGATTTCGCCGTCGGGAATTTTGCCTAGCATGGCGATTATGTCAGGGGTCCAATGGATGGTATTAGGAGGACGCGATGCAGTGATGCCGAGTTTTTGGCGCTTTTTGAGAACGGTGCCGATCGATAGATCGAGTTTTCTGGAGAGGGCAGCATCTGGAATCGTTCCGAGCATGACGATTTGCCTACGGGTCCAAATGTGTCGCTTTCCGTTTTTTGATGGCTGGGGGTTCATGGGTAATGTGGTCGGGTTAGAATGGGGTTGGGTTCTCAGGGATTCACCTCGATGAACCACATGAGCGGGTAGCTGTCGGGAGTGAGGATTTCTTTTTCCAACAAGCAACCGAGACCACGGGCTTCTTGAAAGGTGAGCTGGATTCGAGGGAAATGCTGCATGGACGCGCCGAAGAGTAAAGACGGTGTGGTGCCGGTGGCCATGAGAAAGCGCGAGGGTGGTGGTTTTTTGGGTGAGGCTGTGGGGCGCGGTCTTTGCAAGGAGGGGCGATATCCGATCGCCCGATCCTTGTGAGGACAATGAGAAGCGGTTTCCTCCCCTGCGGCCTTGAACCCCCGGTTTTTCCCGTCTAGCTTGCGCGCCCAAACCGGAATACCATGCCCAAAGTCTACGTTAAAACCTACGGCTGCCAAATGAACGAGCGCGACTCGGAGCAAGTCCTGCGCATGTTCAGCGAAGGCGGCTACACGGTCACGACCGATGAAAACGCCGCGGATGCCGTGCTCATCAACACCTGCTCAGTCCGCGATCAAGCAGAGCAGAAAGCCCTCGGAAAAATGGGTAATCTCATCCACAAGGGCCGCGACCGGAAACACGTCGTTTACGGCTTCATGGGCTGCATGGCCCAGTCCCGCGGCGAGGAGCTTTTCCAAACTTTACCAAAGCTCGATGTGGTCGTCGGCACCCAGAAATACCACAAGGTTTTCGAATACGTGGACAGCATCCTCCAACGGCGGCTCGAGGCACGGATGGACGACCCCGCCTATTCGCTGCGTGGAACCACCGTCTGCGACACTGCCGAAGAAGAAGGCTCCCAAAACACCATCCGCGACCACGTCCCCAAGGC
>JANPAU010000367.1:0-2106 GCA_031430055.1 Akkermansiaceae bacterium
CGGGCTGGATTTTATTCAGCCCGCCGACCGCGCGCAGATTCTCCGCGAACTCCGTGAGCAAATGCGCCAGGAAGCCGAAAAAAGCGGCCTGCTAGACACCGTGGAAAGCTCGCTGCGCACCCGCCTCCGCGATCTGCTCAGTGCTGAGTCCGTCACCGTCGAGCAGGTGCTACCTTAGGACATCTCATCGCTGGATTCACTAACGATTAAGTCGGAAAATGATATCCCAAGCGCATGGCTCCATTTGCGGAGAGGTATCAAGCCAGGTTGAGCTAATCCGCGCTCAGCTTTGGACAGATAGCTGAAGTCGTACCCGATTGTCCTGCTCAGCTGGCGAAGGGTCATCCCAATCGTTTTTCTTTGACACACCAATCTTTGGACGATTCTTCTCAGAAATTCCACATCAGGATCTCCGCCAGAGGGGAGATCGGAACTAGGAATATTTTCAAAACGACCCACAAGGTCATTGTGCGAATAGAAAATTTCACATTGGAGGACTTTTTGCCTTGTGGCAAATATGCCTCAAGGCTTAGAGGTGTGTGCAACCAAAAACGGCCGATATGAAGAAAACTAACAAGAAACAATTGGGTTCAGGCTCCTTGTATTTGCGAGGGTTTTCCTCTGTCCTGCCTTGGGCATTTTGCATTTTTGGTCAAGGAAACTGCGTGTTCGGTGAAAATTCATTCTTCGAGAGCTCTCACATCCCCGGAAAAATCTCAGACGGCACGCCATCGCCTCCGTCGCCGCCACCCGTGTTGCCCGACTTCGTGGTGAAAGGCACGGTGGTTCGCGAGATGGATGTGGTGGAAGCACCGCCGATGGCTGGACTGCCGCCTGTGGAGGGAATGATCACGGCGACAGTGCATGTGGTGGAGGATCCTAAACTGCCCGACCCGCCGCCGCCACCCATTCCGACGCGGGAAGCTGCATGGAAGCCCCGCACCGTGGCTTTAGGAAAGGATACGGAGTGGACTCGTTGGGTTTTCGTTTCTGCCACCGTTTACGATCATTCGAGGACCTTGCTGCGGTGTCATCCTAACGGAAACGTGAAAAAGGAAATCCGGGTGTGGTCAAATCTGGACTTCAACTATTTCAGAGGCTTTTCCACTTTCGAGGCGAAGGCTGCTGACGGCGAAATTCGACGTTATGACCTGCATCTGATGGGCGTTGAGAATGTGGACACTCAGAAACGAGCTGCACAATTTGCAAAGTATGGCAGGGCATACGATCAACCGCAAATCCCCTCGCTCCCCGATGGCAATCCTACTTACCTGATGGAGAGCGTTGCTCCCGACGCCGGCGCGGTGCAGCTCGTCGCAGATCTTCACGACTTGTATCGCTGTGAAGGAGCGCGGATGGTGGCAGCCCATCATGCGAGGATCAAGGCGGAGGCGGAACGAAGGGCTTATTATCTCGCCAATCCGCCGGTACCGAAAGATGTCACGGTGAATTTCTGGGAGCGGGGGCATCCGGTTGGCATGTCTGCCGAGACCATCAAACAAGGAGGAGGGAACTGATGAAAACAAGTTCTAAAATCATCGTGGCAGCGGTGCCATTGACGTTTCTAATTGCTCCGATTTCAGCGGATATTGCTCCACAACCGCAGATCGTGTTCACCAAGGGGTTAGAGAACACCTTCGCCGCAGATTGGCAGGGCGTGGCGGGCCGAGTATACTTTATGCAATGGTCGTTAGACCTTCAAACTTGGTTCTACGCGCCGTTCATTGACTTCGGCGATGGAATGCACAGCCGGGGTTTCGCGGGTTCGGCTCCCAAGAGTTTTTTCCGCCTTCACCACGATGACTTCCCGGGAATCACCAGTCTGGATGAGGCGAGGAACGCGGATTTCGATGGCGACGGGCTTTCCAATATTTTCGAAGTCACCTTTGGTTATAGTCCCTACGATGGTAATTCGACGGCAGACGGTGCCGACAACGCGCTTGATTCCGAGGGGGACGGCATGACCAACGCCACGGAAAGCTCCAGACGCCTCAATCCGATGGCCAAGGACAATCCCAAGCTGCTGCTGCAGGTGACGGTGGAGTGAATGCTCCGCTTTCCTTCTTAAAAACATTTGCCGTCTCTGACCGAACCGCTTACATGAAA
>JANPAU010000368.1:0-11834 GCA_031430055.1 Akkermansiaceae bacterium
ACGTCGAACATCGAACGTCGAAGTGAAGAATCCAGAATCCAGAATCCAGAGACAAGAAAAGAGGCTGATCGCTCTGCGTCTTCCTCTTTCTATCAACCATCAACTTTCAACTCTCAACAAGATGGCGAGTGGCTTGGGATTCAGGATTTTTGTGAGTTGAGCGTGGCGGATGCGATGCGGTGGATGGAGGGGATTAAGTTTGAGGCGGGGAAGGCGGAGGTTTGCAAGCGGCTGGCGGCGGATGTGCGGACGCGCTTGGCGTTTTTGGTGGAGGTGGGGCTGGATTATTTGACGTTGCAACGGACGAGCGGGACGCTTTCGGGCGGGGAGGCGCAGCGGATCCGGCTGGCGACGCAACTGGGCGCGGGGTTGTCCGGGGTGATTTACGTGCTGGACGAGCCGAGTATCGGGCTGCATGCGGCGGATACGGCGCGGTTGATCGGGGCGCTGATGCGGTTGCGGAATTTGGGAAATACGGTGGTGGTGGTGGAGCACGACGAGGAAATCATCCGCGCGGCAGATTGGTTGATCGATGTGGGGCCGGGGGCTGGCGCGGCGGGCGGGGAGTTGCTGGCGGCGGGGGTGCCGGGGGAGATTGTTTCGCCAACGGGGGAGTGGTTGCGGGGGAGAAATCAGAGGCAAGAATCCAGATTCAAGAAGGAGAAGAGCGGGGAGCTGGTGATCCGTGGGGCGCGGGAGCACAATTTAAGGAATCTGGATGTGGTGATTCCGTTAGGGCGGCTGGTTTGTGTGTGCGGGCCGAGTGGGAGTGGGAAATCCACGCTGGCGGACGACATTTTGCGGCGGGCGCTGGCGCGGCACTTCCATGGCTCGGGCGAGGCTCCGGGAGCGCATGACGGGATCGACGGGCTGAAGCAGATTGAGAAATTCGTGGTCGCGGATCAGTCACCAATAGGTCGCAGCCCACGCTCGAATCCGGCGACGTTTACCGGGGTGTTCGATCTGGTGCGGGACCTCTTCACGAAGCTGAAGCTATCGAAACAACGCGGTTATGGGCCGGGGCGATTTAGTTTCAATGCGGCGGGCGGGCGCTGCGAGCGGTGCCAAGGGAACGGGCGCTTGAAAATTGAGATGCACTTTCTCCCGGATGCGTGGGTGCCATGCCCGGCGTGCGGTGGGCGGCGCTTCAATCGCGAGACGCTTGAGGTGACTTATAAGGGGAAGTCCATTGCGGAGGTGCTAGCGCTTTCCGTGGCCGACGCCCGGGTGTTTTTTCGGCCGATTCCGAAGATCCACCGAATTTTAGAAACCCTTGAAGATCTAGGACTTGGATATTTGCAACTGGGGCAGCCCGGCAACACGCTTTCCGGCGGTGAGGCGCAGCGGCTAAAGTTGGCGGTCGAGTTGGCGAAACCGCAGGCTCCGCACACGCTTTATTTGTTTGATGAACCGACAACCGGACTGCATTTCGGCGATGTGGAGAAGTTGTTGAGAGCGTTTTTCCGATTGCGCGACGCGGGCCATAGCGTGCTGGTGGTGGAGCATCACTTGGATGTGATCGCCGCGTCGGACTGGGTCATCGAGCTCGGGCCGGGTGGGGGAATTCATGGGGGAAATCTTGTGGCGGAAGGTCCGCCCGGAGTGGTTCAATTGAATGAGGCCTCGCCGACGGGACACGCTTTGGCGATGCGGAAATTGCGAAAAACGTCCTGATTGGTAGCGAGTTGAGTCATCTACGCCGGATTTGCCAAATTTCCGGTGGACAATCCTGCCGGTGGGCATTACCCCACTCGCCTCTTGACGAGGTGTCTGCCTCGGAAATTTTCGGCAGTGTAGCTCAGCGGTAGAGCAGAGGACTCATAAGCCTTTGGTCGGCGGTTCAAATCCGCCCCCTGCCACCAGTTCACTCGCCTAGCACGCGGGTGCTTCCAGCTCCCTGATGCTTGCGATTTCCACACCCCCGGCCAGGTCTCCAAGCTCCTCGCCCCGAAGAAAGGCAACGCGATCGGCGACCTCACCTGCGGCTCCGACTGGAATGAAACTAGTAGACTGCAACCGGCCCGTCCGCTTGGAGGAAATCGATTTCGGGAACTTCCGCGGCGAGAGCGGCCAGCGAAGCGCAGGTTTTCTCAAATTTTTCCTCCGACCAGACGAGTGGGCCGTGAAGTTTCCGGCGGAACCGCTCCAACCGGTCGTGCGCTTCTTCCGTCATCCAGTGCGGTAGCTCGGCGATGGCTCTTGCGGCGATTTCTGCGGTGTCCGTGCGGTGGCAAATGAGTGCGAGGTCATTGCCAGCTTCGATGGCAAGTTTCACATCCTGTCCGCGTCCGTAGCGTTGGGTGATTGCGCCCATGTCCAGATCATCGGTTAGCACCAGATGGCGATCAAAGCCGAGTTGGTCCCGAAGAAAGCGCCGGATGATCCGGGGGGAGAGCGAGGCGGGGAAATCTGGGTCGATGTTAGGGAAATCCACATGCGCGAGCATGATCGCATCCAGCTCCGGCATCAGCGCGGTGTAGGGGATCACATCCTCACGCAGGAGCTCCTTGATCGTCGCGGATGACGATGGCAGATCCAGGTGAGGGTCGGACTGCGCCAGGCCACCGGCGGGAAAATGCTTGGCGCAGCTCGCGACGTAGCGCTTTCTCATCCACCGGTTCCAATGGCCGGCGTAGTCGATCACGCGCTGCGGATCACGCCCCCAGCTGCGACCGCGTAGTGCGTTCTGGGTCTCCGGGAAATGGTCGAGGTCGAGCACCGGGGCGAAGTTCAAATTAAAGCCTAGCAGCCTCAGCAGATCACCGGTGAACTCTCCAGCTTGAGAAATTTTCATCATGTCCTTCATCGCCGCGAGCGCCGGTGCGGAGGGCGCTGCCGGAGCGATGTCCTTGGTCCGCGTGACGCGCCCACCTTCTTGGTCGATCGCGAGGATCGGCGTCTCAGATGAGAGATCGCGGAGATCATCCGTTAGCTTTCGCGTCTGCTCGGCAGAGGCGATGTTCCGTGTGAAAAGGATGTAACCCGCCGGCTGGAGCTTGCGAAAAAGCGCGGCTTCTTCCGAAGTCAACTCTGGACCGGCGAGTCCGAGCACGAGTAGTGATCCATCTATCATAGGTGATAAAAAAACATTGCGAGCGGCCCTTGTCGAGCTTGAGTAGGATCACTCTTCGCCCGAGGGAATTACCCATTTTTTCCGCTCCCGAGCCTCGCGGAAAAAACTCTGGATCATAAAAAGGCACTCTTCTCCCAGAACTCCGGCCGTGACCTCACAGCGGTGGTTGAGCGGAGGACTCGCTTCCAACAGATTGATCCAGCCCCCCGCAGCACCTGCTTTAGGATCCGGGCAACCAAACACCACGCGTTCCGGCCGACAGTGGACAATCGCCCCGGCGCACATCGGACACGGCTCCTTGGTCACATAGAGTGTGCATTTTTCCAATCGCCAATCACCTAACGCTTCTTGCGCGGCGGTGAGTGCCAGCATTTCCGCATGTGCGGTGGCGTCCTTCAGCAGCTCGACTTGATTCCACGCCCGGGAGATAATTTTCCCTTCACGAACGACTACCGCTCCGACGGGAACTTCCCCTGCGGTGTATGCCTTGCGCGCTTCACGCACCGCTTGGCCCATGAAATGAACGTCGCTATGTAAATCAATCATCGGTTCCTCGTCTTCCACGCTCGATTGAGTAACGGAATACACTCCAAGATGCACGCGGATTTCTGCTTCTCTCAGATTTTAACGTTCAATCGGCGGGCTTGAGCAAGTAACCGCCGACCCAGCCTTCCTGGCCGCGCTCGTTCCGGCACCAGTGCCAGCCGTGAATCTGGCGGAGTGACTCGATGCGGTCGCCACGCTTGATGGTGAGCACCGTGGGATCGTAGGAGATCGTGGCAGCGAAACGTCCTTCGCCGAGTGGTTCGAGAATTTCCTCCGGGACATAGCCGTCATTGCCATCGCGATCCGTCGCCCAGACCCAGCCGGGCCATGCGCGATCGGCCACGCCGACGGTGACTTCGTCTCCGGACTCTAGCTGGATGGGATCGCTATCTTTTTCCTCATAATCGGCGTTTGCAGTGAAAGTGGCCATGGTTGAGTGAGATTAAACCAGATCGCCCGCGGGATGGCGAATGTTTGTAAATTTTTGAATGATGAGCGCGGCGCAGCGGTCTGCCTCACGCAGGGTTTCCGGCGGAGCTGCTAGGTGGTGAGAAGTCTGCCACTCGGCGAAGCGAGTGATGAAGCCGCTGGCGATGATATTTTCTAAGCCTTGAAGAACTCGGGTGTCGGACTTCAGGCGAGGAACGGCAAGCAGCCCGACATGGGCCCCTGAACTGAGTGCTTCGTAAATCATCGAAACGGAGTCTTCCGTGACCCAGACATCAGCCGCTGCGGCGAGGCTCTCGGGTAACCAAGTGGGAACTGTTTCTTGATGGGGAAAAATTTTAATCTGCGGGAGCCGCTCGCGAATTTCATCCAGCAGTCCGGCAGGGGTGCGTCGTGAATCGGTGAGTTGCCACTGGCCGGTGGTGGTGATTTCTTCGAGAGCTAGCAGGAGGGCTTCACTGTCCCAGCCGTGGATCTTGGAAGGGCCGCCGATGAGGATCATCTGGGTGCTGCGTTCCATCAGGTTCGATGGTGAGACCCGGTTGAGCGCACCGCGGGTAAGAATGAGTTGTTGGCTCTGATGGCCGTTCGGAAAATCGTGTTCCGGGGCGATGCAGAGGTCGAACCATCCCATCGGCAAACTGGGCCGCATGAGGAGTATGCTGCGGGCTTGATGTTTTCTCGTTAGCCAAACCAAGGGGAGATGAGTGGCGTGGCCAGCGCTGATGATGATGTCTGGTGATGGAAGGGAGGTGCTGGCTCGGAGCGCTTTGCGCGTGCGGGCGATTGGGCCGCAGACCCCGGCGATTGAGATCGGATGGATGGCGCAAGGAGTCAGTCTAGCAATCGCATCTGCTAGACCCAGAGATTGATTTTCGTGGCCCGGCTTACCATCGCCGACCACCCAGAGTGTGAGGGAAGATTTCACCGTGGGATCACTTAGCGGATGACGTGCTCCAAGAGCAGCCCTTGGATGGCGCAGTAGAAGCGGGAGCGAATGAATGCCGCGCGGCGGGCAGGCGTGAGACCTTCGGCGGAAATCGATTCGCCGGGGCCGAAGGCATAGTGTTCTTCGATCGCGAGGCGCGCTTGATTGAGCGAGCTATACCAAGCGAAAGCATCTTCGCGAGTGATCCAGAGCGGCCCCGGTCCTTCGGCGGCATGGAACATGGCGGCTTCGATGGCAGCGCCGACTTGGGCGAGCTCGTCTTGAAATGCCTCGCGCAAATCCGGGACGACGAAGTCCTCCCAATCTTGGGCACCGGCCTCTTCGCTGATGATTCCACCGAGGCGACTGGCGAGGTCGATGCCGCAGCCGTTCGCATCAGCGACGATGGAGCGGAGGACTTCCCAGTCGGATTCGTCTTCCGTGTCAATGCGGAGGCCACCCTCTAACGTGGGCATCGCTTTCATTCGGCTTTTTCCAAGGAGGTTTTCAATTGATGGGCTTGCAGTT
Organism: Akkermansiaceae bacterium; assembly: GCA_031430055.1. Taxonomy (GTDB): domain Bacteria; phylum Verrucomicrobiota; class Verrucomicrobiia; order Verrucomicrobiales; family Akkermansiaceae; genus Luteolibacter. The sequence goes on from JANPAU010000368.1 coordinate 5,523, forward strand.
GTTGCACGAAGAACTCGGCTTTCTCCCGTTCGCCGGACCAGACGATAGAGCGGCCTTGTTTGTGGACCTGCATCATGAGGAGGGTCGCTTTTTTCTCATCATAGCCGAAAATTTTGATGAGCACGAATGTGACATACTGCATCAGATTCACCGGATCGTCGTGAACAACGACATTCCACGGGACATCCAGTGAGGTCTCCTCAGCGGTGCGGGTGAGCGTATCGGTATCAGTATCGGCCATGCGGTGGGAGTTATACGGCGGTTGGCTCGGGGGCGTCCACCCATTTTCCATGCTCGCGGATCAGGTCGGTGAGGCGCTCGACGGCTTCTGCTTCCGGGATATTAAACTTCACGGCGGTCTTGCCGACATAGAGGTTGATTTTGTTAGGCGCACCGCCGACGTAGCCGAAGTCGGCATCCGCCATCTCGCCCGGGCCGTTGACGATGCAGCCCATCACAGCGATGCGAACGCCTTTGAGATGACCGGTGGCGGCGCGGATTTTCTGGGTGGTGTGTTGGAGGTTGAAAAGCGTGCGCCCGCAGCTTGGACAGGCGACGTAGTCCGTCTTGAAGATGCGAGTGCCGGCGGCTTGGAGAATGTTATAGGCGAGGCGCAGCGATTGGCCGGGCGCAGTTTCACCACGGATGAGGATCGCATCACCGATGCCATCGCAGAGCAGCGAGCCGATGTTTTGCGCGGCGGGTAGCAGGGCGGCGATGAAATCCGTCTCGCCACTTGGCGGATGGAGTGTGTCCTTGAGCAGGATCGGGTGGCGCTGATGGACTCGGAAGGCGAGCTGGCGGAAGGCGTGGATGACTTCGAGATTAAGGCCGTCTGTGACGGTGATGAGCCGCGGTTCTATCTCACGGTTGATCGCTGAAATCGCAGCTTCATCGCGCGGGTCGATTTCTATCACTTGTGATTTTTCAAAGATGATCTCCGGCTTGAAATCACCCATGCCAGCGATTTTGTGGGCGAGGGCATTCCAACGCTCCTGCGTGGTGAAGACGCGCACGGTTTTATCCCCACCGAGTTCGTGGCCCATGAGGGTGATTACGGAACTAGCTCGGCGCTCATAGGAAAATGGATCGTATGAGGGAGCGATGTAGGTGGCTGGAGCGTCCCGCTCCAGACCGTTGCCGGGGCGTCCCGCCCCGAGCACTTCTTCCCAATCAAGCCCATAAATCGATCCAGTCCATTCTCCCGAAGCATTGCCTTTCCGGGGATTTTCCAAAACATACTGAATCTGATGTTTGAAGTCTTCACCGTCTCTGACGACGTGATCGTAATATTCTTCCTGCCAGAATGTCCCTGAGCGATTAAGCATTTCATTCGCCTTCTTCGCGCTGAAGGACTTCCATGAATGAATGATCTTTTCCAAATCATGATTTCCCAGAGGGCATAAAACCACATGCACATGATTCGGCATGATTGACCAAGCATGGAGGGTGTAACGATTGCCATCGAAAAATTTCAATGCACCTAACACCATCTCCGCTACCACTGGATTTTTGAGCCAGCACTCGCCGTGTGCTGCATGAAGAGCAGATTCAAGTGCGGATTCCTGGAGGGTGGCGATTTCGGAACGGATCGTGATAAGAGCGGTGATGGAGTTGCGTGAACCGCTCTGGGAAACAAGATCTTCGAGGCGTTTTACGAGAGCTTCCTTTTGCTGGCGAAAATCTTCGAGTGCGGCAAGTGGCATCGAGTCATGCAAGCGGAAGGTGACGGAGTAGGTGGCTCCGGGGACGCGCCAATGGGGGAGAAATGTGGAGGAGTTTTTTTGGAGGAGGTCCCAGTTTGGGCGGATGGCTTGGGCGTTAGAATCAAGCAAGGGGCGGGACGCCCCTGCAACGGTCTGGGGCGGGACGCCCCAGCTACTCTCAACTTTGCTGCGCTCGTTGTAAGGGGCTGCTAGGGCTTGGGCGACAGGGATTTCGTAGATGGCATCCTCGGTGAGCGAGACGCGGATGGTGTCGCCGATACCGTCGGCTAACAGGGAGCCGATGCCGATAGCGCTTTTGATCCGGCCATCCTCGCCGTCGCCAGCTTCGGTGACGCCGAGGTGGATCGGATAGTTCCAATCCGATCCTTCTGCATCGAGCCGAGCGACGAGCAGGCGATAGGCCTCGATCATCACTTTAGGATTGGAGGCCTTCATCGAGAATACGAAATTATGATAGTCATTCTCGCGGGCCAAGCGGGCGAATTCTAGGGCGCTCTCACACATGCCGAGCGGCGTGTCGCCATAGCGGTTCATGATGCGATCTGAAAGCGAGCCGTGATTCGTGCCGATGCGCATCGCCCGGCCGAGATCCTTGCAAAGCGTGACCAGCGGCGTGAACTCCTCGCGGATGCGCTCCAGCTCTTCGGCATATTGCGAATCGCTGTATTCGCGGATTTCGAATTTTTTCTTATCCACGTAGTTTCCCGGATTCACCCGGACTTTTTCCACCCATTTTGCGGCTTCGAGCGCGGCGTCGGGCTTGAAATGGATGTCGGCGACGAGTGGCACTTGGCAACCAGCAGCACGAACCTCACGGGCGATGTTTTCCAAATTCGCAGCGTAAATCTTCGTCTGCGCGGTGATGCGGACGATTTCGCAACCCGCCTCTGCTAGACCGAGTACTTCCGCAACGCAAGCTGCCGTGTCGCGGGTGTCGGAAGTGATCATCGACTGCACGCGGATCGGGTGAAGTCCGCCAACACCGACATTTCCGACCATCACCTCGCGGGTCAAGCGGCGGGAGTAGTGGAGCAGGTCCGGGCAGTAGCGAAGTGCGGCAGGCGAAGTCATTTCGTTGGAGGGTATAGTCGAGAAATTACCGCTCGGCAATGGTGGCTTCGTCGGGGCATGAACTGCCACCCGCCATCAGCCTTGCATGAGACTGCCGGACTCGTTACAGACCGGGGAGTGGCGCGCGAGTCTTTAGAAAATCATCCCAAGCTCTGGAAATGGCGGCTCGAAGCACTTGGGCAGATCGCGTTGGAGAAATTCACTGGATTATTTCCCGGGCCGGTGGTTTTCCGAGTCGGCGAGGCGATCGGCGGACTCGCGTGGCACTTCATGCCATTTCGCCAGCGCGTCGTTTTGAGAAATCTCCGCATCGCCTTCTGCGGTGAGTATGATTTGCCGACCTTGCGGGAAATGGCGCGGCAGACCTTCCGCCGCACCGGTGCGAATCTGCTTTCCGCGCTTCACACCACCCATTTATCCGCAGCGCAAATCGACGCGATTCTCACCGTGGAAGGTCACGAGTTACTCGTCGATTCGCTGTCCCGGCGGCCTGGCATCGTGCTGCTGCCCTCGCACATGGGAAATTGGGAAATCCTCACACGGATCAATCAGAAATTTCCGCCCAACCACACCGCCGGCGCACTTTACCGACCGCTTAACAACCCGATCCTCGACGCCCGCGTCCTCGCCCAGCGCGAACTTGCCGGAACTCGCCTGTTCTCCAAACGCGACAGTTTCCACCTCATCACCGGCTTCCTCCGCGACGGCGGGATTCTAGGAATCTTGGCCGATCAGCGCGTCGGCAAGCAAGGCGAGTTGGTGCGATTTTTCGGGCGATTGACGCGAGCAAGTCCGCTACCAAGCCTCGTCGCCCGGCGGAGTAAAAGCGAAGTGCTCTCGATGTCTCTCAGCACCGTGAGTCCCGGCAGGTGGAAAATCCGCTACCACCTCGTCCAACCGCCATTTAAAACCTCCGACTGCATGGCTGCCATCGAGCAGGCGCTCAAGGCCAGCCCCACCGACGTCTTCTGGTTCCAAGAACGCTGGAAACTCTACATTCGCAAGAATTTCACCGTCCGCGATTGGCTCGGGCCGGACTCACTTGGCGAGGGGAAACCGCATCGCGCCCTTCTTTGGCTGGCAGGCGCTCCCGTCGGCTGGCACCTCCCGGAAGCGTGGACTCACCCGGACGTCATCTACGAAATCGTCCTCGCCCCCGGCCAAGAAAAACCCAACTGGCTCACCGGCACCGAGAAAATCCACACCGCCCCGCCAATCTCCGACCGCGATACTTTGAGGAAATCCATCGCCCAGATCGACCTCGCCGCCGCCCTCCCCATCGACTACATCCTCACCTGTGCTGCTCCGAAATCCTTGGTGAAAGCCGCTGCCAAGGAGACGATTCCGTTGATTTCCCTCACTCCGGCGTCATGAAAATCATCCAAATCCTGCCCGAACTCGACGGCGGCGGTGTCGAGCGCGGCACCCTCGAAGTCGCCGCATTTCTCGTAGCGCGCGGAGACGAATCGCTCGTCATTTCCAACGGCGGGCGAATGGTCGCGGCCTTGGAAAAAGCCGGCTCGCGCCACATTCAGATGCCCGTCCATCGCAAGGCGCTCGCCTCGCTGCGGCAGATTCCCCGCCTAAGACGGCTATTTCTCAGAGAAAACCCCGACATCATCCACCTCCGCTCGCGCCTCCCCGCTTGGCTGGCTTGGCTGGCATGGAAAAGTCTCCCTCGCCAAAATCGCCCGCGCCTCGTCACCACCGTACACGGATTCTACTCGGTCAACGGCTACTCCGTCGTGATGACGCGAGGCGAGATGGTCATCGCCGTCTCCGAAAGCGTCCGAGATTATATCCTGAAAAATTACCCCAAGACTCCCGCCACCCAGATCCGCGTCATCCACCGCGGCGTGGATCAAGCGGCCTATCCCGCCGGATTTACCCCGTCCGCCGAGTGGTTGGCGGCGTGGCGGATCGCACAGCCCGAGCTACAAGGCCGCATCTCGTTACTCATGCCCGGCCGACTCACACGCTGGAAAGGGCAGGAAGATTTCATCCGTCTCATCGCGCGCCTGGTCGATGCGGGAAAGCCCGTTCACGGCCTGATCGTCGGCGAAGCGCATCCCAAGAAACTCGCCTTCCGCGACGAACTCAAGCAACTCGCCGCCTCCCTCGGCATCACCGCGCACGTCTCATTTCTCGGCCATCGCACGGATTTGCGGGAAATTATGGCCGTTTCCGAGATCGTTTACTCGCTCTCCCACGATCCCGAGGCATTCGGCAGAGTCTCGCTGGAGGCGATGGCATTAGGAAAACCCGTCATCGCCTACGACCATGGCGGCGTCGCCGAGCAATTGCGTGCCGTCTTTCCCCTCGGTCTCGTGAAAGTTGGCGACCTCAACTGCGCCATTGACCGCACCGAGGAAATCTTAAAAGGTCGCCCGACACCCTCGTCGGTAGACACCTTCGCCCTAGAACGGATGCTCGGAGCCACTCTCGAAACCTACCAAACCGTGCTCACTTCTCCACGCCATTGAAACAAATCATCTGCATGAAATGGGGCACCATGTATGGCCCCGAATACGTGAACGTCCTCTACGGCATGCTCCGCCGGAACCTCACCGGCGACTTCACCCTCTACTGCTTCACCGACGACATCACCGGCATCCGTCCCGAGGTGAAATGCTTCCCCCAGCCGATGCTCGAGTGCGAAATCCCGCCCGACGTCCCCGGCAAGTGGCCGAAGATCGCCCTCTGGGGCCGCGAACTGAACGGTCTAACCGGCGCCGCGCTTTTCATCGACTTAGACTCAGTCATCACCGCAAACATCGACGACTATTTCACCCACGGCGATCCATCAGACGTCTATGTCGCCCGCAACTGGGTGCGCTTCATCGGCAAGCACGGCCAGACCTCGGTGTTCCGTTTTCCCATCGGAGGAAATGCCTACATGCTAGAAAATCTCCGGGCGAACTCCGTCGAGATTTCGCGCAAATACCGCTTTGAGCAAAACTACGTCACCGCTGGCGTGAAAGGTGGTGTGAAGTTTTGGCCCCACGCCTGGACCAAGCACTACGGCATCCACTGCATGGGTATCTGGCCGCTGCGCTGGCTGCGCCCCCCCGTCCTTCCCCGGGGCGTGAAGATCGTCACCTTCCCCGGCCACCCCAAGCCGCCCGATGGAATTCTCGGCCAGTGGTCGGAAGCCACCCCGCACATTTCGCGCCGAGAGTATCTCAAGTGGGTCTGGAGCCAGCGCAAAGTCACCCCGAAGTGGCGCCGCTACATGCACCGTTACTTGTATCCCTCCCCCTGGGTCAAAGAATTCTGGCGGGAATAAAACTCCCGATTTCCCATGAGTGACCAAGCTGGTCTCAGCAAGGAACTCGATTCGGCGCTGGGTGCTGAAGCACCGAGAATTGTAAAAAAAGAAGCGGTCCGATCGATAATCCCCGGGAAAAACCCAAAACCCTAAGGGAAACTCAATCGGACCGCCTATATCGTGTCGCGACGCGGCAAAATAAGCATCGGATTAAAACCGGGTCAACCGATTTATTCGCAAAATTTT
>JANPAU010000369.1:0-4437 GCA_031430055.1 Akkermansiaceae bacterium
TCGAGGCTGGCACCAAGTGGATTGCTGAGTCGAATTTCACCCCGGTGGAACTCGAGAACTTCGCCCGCGGATTGCAAAACTCCGTGAAGAGCGAAGACAGCGGCAAGTGGATCGAGTGGCTCGGCGAGAAGCTCCCTCCCAAAAAAGCGGATGAAAACATCAACGGTCTCGTCAGCAACTGGACCCGCAGCGACTACCAAGCCGCTGGCCAATGGCTCAGCACCGCTGCCGCTGGCCCCGCTAAAAACTCCGCCATCCGCAGCTACGCCGAGACCGTCGCAGAATACGAACCCGCCACCGCCACACAATGGGCGCTCACTCTCCCAGTCGGTAAAGATCGCGACGAGACCCTCAAGAATATTTACGAGAATTGGCCCAAAAACGAAACCACCGCCAAAGAAGCCTTCAAGCTGGAACACGGAATCAAATGACGTGAAATAGGCATTTCTGCCTGTTTTCTCTTCCTTCTTATTTCTCCCACAAGCGCGCCCTCAGAGCCTCCGCCGCCGCGCGCGCTTCTGCTTCTTTTTTGCTCTTCCCTTTACCCGTCGCCAGCACCGTTTCCCGCCAGGAAACCTCAGACTGGAAAACGCGTCGATGATCCGGGCCACTCTCACTGATCACCTTGTAAGCCGGTGCCTGTGGGTGAATCGCCTGCAAGCATTCTTGCAGCTCTCCCTTGGGATTACGCTCCTCCGGACTGGTCACCATGTTACCGATTTCCGCTTCAAAAAGCCGCAGCACCAGCTCACGCGCCGGAACCGGCCCAGAATCCAGATACACCGCTCCGATTAGCGATTCAAATGCATCTGCCAAGGTCGATAAACGCCGCCGACCACCCGTCGCTTCCTCGCCTTTCCCCAGTAAAACATAGTCTCCCAGATGGATCGCCATCGCAAATCGAGCCAAGGCCCGCCGCGAAACCACCCGCGATCGCAGCTTCGTCAGCCGTCCCTCGGTGAAATCCGGGAACATCTTGAATAACTCCTCCGTCACGATCAATTGCAGCACGGCATCCCCGAGGAATTCCATTCGCTGATTGTCGAAATGAGGCTTCTGCGACTCATAAGCGAGACTGGGATGAGTCAGCGCTTCCGCCAATAATAGCGAATTACGAAATTTATAGTGAATCCTGCTCTCAAGCGGCTGCATCAGTCATTTTACTTGGTTTCCTCCTCCCCCTTCCGAACCTTCACTGAGATCCCGATGGGAAAGATGGGGTGATCGACGGGACTCGAACCCGCAACAACCAGAATCACAATCTGGGGCTCTACCATTGAACTACGACCACCATCTCCGACGGGGCGGCAAGTTGGTCGATGAGTGCGGATTTGAAAAGGGAAAAAACCACCAAGAGTGAGATCTTCGGTGATTTTGAGAATACTCATCGCTAGAATTCTCTCAAATCGGGCTTGGCAGGCCCATTTCCCCGGCCATTCTACCCACCGCCTCGCCAAGCGGCAAATCATCCGATGAACCCAGTCACCCTGCGAACGATTCCCCTCCTGCTGGTGGTTCTGCTCTGCCAATGCGGCGCTCCCCACCCGCCTCGGTGCGCCAGCGTTCCGATGGCATCCCGCCAGCCCGCAGCCAAGCTCATCAATAACGCCCGCGAGCAATGGAAGATCCTTGGAAACTCAGCCCGCTCCTCAGAATGGGGCATTGCACAGGTGAGCTACAACCGCTCGGTGGCCATGCTGTTCGATCAACTCCGCTGCGGCCCGGGCGATTGGAGTTCCCGCGCCGCGACCTTGGGCACCCGCATCGCCCCACCTGACGAGCGCCAGTTGGATTTGACCAGTTTGGATGCCGTTTTCCCCGCTTCCCAAGTGGATGTTCGTATTCTCAAAACCCACCAAACCACTGCCGGCATCGGCGTGCCCTTGGTCGGTTGGAAAGTATCTACCCCCGTCGGAATCAAGCGCCCGCCCTACCAGTTGCCGAACGGATTTCCCTATAACATCACCACCACGCTCAGGTTCGATCCATCCGGCACACCCTCTTGGCACTTCACCAGGCGTTGGCTTCACAACGATCTCAAGATCAAAAACACTCCTCATACCCTCGCCGCAGACTGGTCCGCGGCCAATGCTTTCCTGTGGAAAATGTGCAGCTTGGATGATCTGAAAATTCAAAACGTCCTCCGCCCAGACCGTTTCAGCGAGGAAACCGGAATCTACTTTCTCCAGCCTTACGACCCCAAAAAAATCCCTCTCGTCCTCGTCCATGGCCTAGTTTCCAGTCCTGATGCCTTCAAGAACATCATCAACGAACTCGCTCCACAACCTTGGTTTCGCGAACGCTATCAAATCTGGCTGTATAGCTACCCGACCGGTAATCCATGGATCTATAGTGGAGCGAAATTCCGCGAACTCATGCGCGAAGCCTGCGACTATGCACGCGCCAAGGGCGACGATACGAACCTCAACCGCATGGTCGTCGTCTCCCACTCGATGGGCGGCTTGATTACCCGTTCAAGCGTCACCGATCCCAAGAATGTGCTCTACGCCGCCTATTTCAAACAACCCATCGACCAGCTCAACGTTTCAGAACCCACCCGCAAACTGATCCGTGACGCCGCTCTCTATCAGCCACTTACCGAACCCAAGCGGCTCGTCTTCCTCGCGGTCCCTCACCGCGGCAGCCCGATCGCCAATCGCTGGTTCGCCAATGTGATTTCAAAAGTCATTAGTCTTCCCAAGACCCTCACGGTCGACCTGCTTGATAAAACCGTTTCCACCGTGGGCGACCTCATCCAAGGAGAAGATAAAAGCTATCCACTCCCGACTTCGATCAGCAGCCTTTCCCCCAAAAGCAGAGCCAACGTCAGCCTCAACACACTCCCACTTCCCTCTCAGATTCAGTGTCATTCCGTCATGGGCGACCGCGGGAAGGGCGATACCCCAAACAGCAGCGACGGCATTGTTCCTTATTGGTCATCCCATGTCACACCTGTCTCCTCCGAGCTTATCGTCCCGTGCAATCACGGCGTGCCGGACAATGCCCAAGCCGCCGTCGAGCTCGAGCGTATCCTTAAGTTGCACCTGCAAAGTAAAAACTGAAATGTCTCCCGAACAACAACTCGCCCAACTCACCACCGGCACCGCCAAGATTCTATCCGAAAAGGAGCTGCTCGAAAAACTTCGCCTCGGCCGCCCGCTGCGCATCAAGCTCGGAGTCGATCCGACCGCACCAGACATTCACCTCGGTCACACCGTCGCCTTGGAGAAGCTCCGCCAATTCCAGCTTCTTGGCCACCAAGCCGTGCTCCTCATCGGCGACTTCACCGCCACCGTCGGCGATCCCACCGGCCGCTCTTCCACCCGCCCGCCGCTCACTCGTAACGAGGTGTTAGTGAATGCCGCCACCTACACCGACCAAGCTTTCAAAATCCTCGACCGCTCCCAAACCGAGATCGTCTACAACGGCGATTGGTTTCGGAAAATGACCTACGAGGAAATCCTCAAGCTCAACGGCCGCGTGACCCTCCAACAAATGCTCCAGCGCGAGGACTTCCGCACCCGTCTCGATGCCGGCCAGGAAATCCGCCTCCACGAGCTGCAATACCCGATCATGCAAGGCTGGGACTCCGTGGAAATCCGCGCCGACGTCGAGATCGGCGGCACCGACCAACTCTTCAACATCCTCGTCGGTCGCGATCTCCAGAAAGAAGAAGGCCAGCCCCAGCAAGTCGTCATGGTCATGCCGCTGCTAGAAGGTCTCGACGGCGTGCGCAAAATGTCCAAGTCCTACGGCAACTACGTCGGCGTCAGCGATGCGCCGCAGGAAATGTTCGGCAAGCTCATGAGCGTCTCCGACGAGCTGATGGATCGCTACTACCTCCTCCTGCTAGGCGAAGCCCGCGATCCCGCCGGCCACCCGATGGATGCCAAGAAATCCCTCGCCGAGAAAATCACCAGCCGCTACCACGGTCCCGAAGCCGGCCCCGCCGCCCGCGCGGACTGGGACACGCGTTTCTCGAAAAAAGACCTTGCCCACGCGGACCTGCCGGAAATTTTCCTTGCGGACCTCCCCGCCGATCTCACCGTCCTCAGCCTCACCGCCCACGCCTTCCAAGCCGCCTACGGCCTCGAAAAATCCAACGGCGAGCTAAAGAAACAATTCATCACCACCGGCTCCGTCCAACTCAACGGCGAGAAACTCACCGACCCGAACGCCGAAGTTTCACCGGTGCCCAGCGATGTCCTCAAGCTTTCCAAAAAGCACGCTGTCAGATTCGTGTGATCTCACCCATTGGAGCGCGGAATTCATTCTGCCCGCCGGCAATTCTTTGAATCTCTAGTTGAAATCCATACGTCATGGCAACCCGCCGCCGGAACCCCCATGGCAGCGGGCGCGTGGTGGACACTGGCGATTCCCCACGAGTCCCAGCCCACCCAATTTTACCGCCTCCGCCGCACATGGTGAGGGTTGCCC
>JANPAU010000370.1:0-4609 GCA_031430055.1 Akkermansiaceae bacterium
CGAAGATTTCAAAAACGGCAGTGCCAGCAACCGCCAGACAGTCTGGGGAGACCGGTTCGAAGCCCGGCGGTCGCGCTTCGGTTTCAAATCCAAGTGGTATCAAAACTGGAAGTTCGAGGGCCAGATAGACGTCAACACCAACCAAGGCGCCGAAAATCTCTATCGGGACATCTACGATCTCTACATCACCTACGCTCCGTCCGACGCCTTCAACCTGACCGTGGGAAAGACCAAGGTCAAATTCTCCCGCGAGCAGGAAATTTCTTCCAAAGACATCGTCACTCTCGAGCGCAGTCTTCTCAGCAATTTGTTATTCCCAGGTGAACTCACCGGCATCATGGCCAATGGCAAGGGAATCTACGACTACTGGCTCTACGAGCTCGGCGTCTATGGTTCAGAGCGGGCTCAAGCCTTCACGGGCTTGGATCAAGGCACCGTTGTTCTTGGGAAAATCGGCTACGATTATTCTTCCCAAGCTGGTCTGGATACAGCGGTGGTTTCATTCCAATACATGCACAACTCCGAGCCAGGCTACAGAGGGGACAACTCGGATCCTGAATTCTACGCCAGCACCTCGCCAGCCTTCACCGACAGCATTGCACTGACGAATGACATCACGAAAGGCCGGTTCGGCCTGACTTCTGACATTCTCTTCGGCTTCGGCTTCGATGGGACTGCCGAGCAAGCCGGAGCATCCAAGGTCATCAATCAAGACGACGTATTTGGAATCAGCCTGATTCCCACCTACTTCGTCGCAGACGGTCTACAACTCGTCGGCCGCTTCCAATGGGCCACCGGCGGAGATGCCGGGCCGGGCACCACCAATCTGGGAGTGCCGAACCGTTATGAAAGATGGGCCCCGAACACGATCCAGAACGGTGACAGTTATTCCTCATTTTACTTCGGGGTGAACTATTACCTCTACGGTAACAAGCTCAAGCTCATGAACGGCATCGAATACTCGATGATGGACGGTGGCCTCGCCAAAAAAGGCCAGACCAACGACTATGACGGCTACACCTTCTTCAGCGGCCTCCGCTTTTCCTTCTAAGACAATCCCTTCAACCGACTCCCATAAATTAAGAATCCAATATGAAAACGATCCAAACTTTGTTTGCCACAGCCGCCATGCTCTCCATGGCCAGCGCGCAAACGCTCAGCATCAAAGGCAGCGACACCCTCGGTGCCAAGCTCGTCCCCCAACTTGCGGAAGCCTTCAAGGCCGCCGGCAATAAAGGAGTGAAATTCGAAATCGCAGCAGAAGGCTCGACCACCGCATTCCCTGCGCTGGCAAATGGCACGGCGCAGATCGGCATGTCTTCCCGCAAGGTGAAGGATGATGAACGCACATTCTGCCGCACCAAGGGGGTCTACCTCGTGGAACATCCGATTTGCCACGACATGCTCTGCGTGATCGTCAACAAAAACTCCCCTCTATCCAATTTGACGAAAGATCAAATTGCCAAAATTTTAACCGGTCAGATCAAGGATTGGTCGGAAATCGGCGGCGCACCCGGCAAGATCTCGATCTACACTCGTAATACTTCCTCCGGTACTTACAAGGACTGGCAGAAACTCGCCATGGGGGGGCGCGACTATCCGTCGAGTTCCTTGAAAATGGCAGGCAACGAGCAAATCGCCCAAGAAGTCGCCAAAAACAAAAATGGCATCGGCTACGTCGGCCTCGCCTATTCGAAAACCTCCGGCATCAAGGCGCTCCCTGTCGATGGGATTGAACCCGTCGCTCAGAATGCTAAAAAATACGCCTACGCCCGCCTCTGCTACCTTTATGCTCCTGACAAACCAAGCGCAGAAGCAGAAGCATTCATGAAATATGTCGAATCCGCTCCCGGCCAAGACATCGTCCGCAAGGTGGGATTCATCCCCTCCAAGGACCTGTAAAACCATTCTCAGTAATGGGTTGCTGTAAAAATGAGCACCGCAGGCTCGCCTGCGGTGCTCATTTTCTTGTCACTTCTCGCAAGGGAACCTACCACTTCTCCATCCCACATGCCGAACGAAGAAATCCCTGAAGCTCAAGCGCCTCATCGCTTCCAAAAGCGCGGTTTTTCGTATGAAAAAGCGATTCGGTATTTCTTCGCGTCGAATGCTGGTCTGACCATCGTCATTCTGTCTCTCATCATCATTTTCCTGCTTAAGGAAGGACTCGGTTTTTTCCCGGGCTATCGGCGGGAGTTAGAAGTTTACCGCATCGCGGGATTGGAATTTGTCGATATTTCGAGGAAAAACCTGACCGCCCACGAACAACTCACAAGCGTCCTCAATCGAGCCTATTTCGCGGAAATTAATGGCAAGTGCGCGGCCCCACTGCGGCGCAGCCAAGAGGCCAGTGCCCTCTTTAACGCCTACACTGATCAGACCGGCCCCACCCGCGATCTGGTGATTAGCAATACCCAAGAAGGCGGAAATCCAGAGTCTGAAATTCTCACATCGCTCCGAGTCAACTTTGACAAGCAGAAGGCGAAAGCTCTCAAATCTCTCCCCATCACGCCGCACCTCACAGAAACAGAGCGCCAAGATTTGATCGAGTCGATTCGCAAGCGGCCCATTGACTCAACCGAGGATCCGCCACTGGTGACGGCGCTTGCCGAAGAATTTTCCGCAGCCCAACAGAAGCAGGCAGCACCCTTGCAGGGCATGCGCGCCACGATCGACTCGTTCGAGGCTGCCGGCTCCGAGCTCAGCGCGCTCATTTCGGAAATGACCGAGAGCGTGACCGCCACCAAGGAAAAGCTCCAAAACGCCGACATCATCGAGAAGGATCGCAGAACTCTGATGGGCGCAGCAACTCGCGCGAAAGATCCCGCAGAGCGCGAGAAACTCACCGCCGAGGCGATGGCCTCTCTCGCCGATAAACCTGATATCGAGGGCTCGATGCGAGTGCTGATGGAGCGCCGACCCGCCGCTATCGAAGCGCATCGCACACTCAAGTCCGTTGCTGTCGGAATCATCGATCAGCTCCCGGCAACCCTCACTCAACCCGCCGCCTCACGCCTGCTCGGTGCAGCACGGAGTTCGTGGCCAGTGTTCATCGCAGACTTGGGAAATGCCCCGGCAGCCATCGATCAATGGAACCATTTGGTGCCGGTGCGGTTAGTGACCGCCATCGGTTCGTTTCTGACAGGAAAGGACTGGGTCACCGGTGGCGAGTGGCAAGACTTCTACGGCATTCTTCCGCTTGCTGCGGGTTCGTTGATGATCTCAATCGTCGCACTCATCATCGCCATCCCCACCGGTATTGGAGCGGCGGTTTACGTCAATCAATTCGCTTCTCTTCGAGAGCAGGCAATCGTCAAGCCAGTCATCGAATTTATCCAAGCCATCCCGTCGGTGGTGCTTGGATTCATCGGTATCTTGGTATTCGGCACCGTGTTGCGCGATATCTCACTGTGGGATTCTCTACAGTGGATTCCAGGTTTCCCAATCGAAGAACGACTGAATATTTTCACCGCCGGCTGTCTGCTCGCCTTGATGAGTATTCCCACCATTTTCTCACTGGCTGAAGACGCGCTCAACAATGTCCCGTCCGCCTATGCCGAAGCTTCCGAAGCCCTCGGTGCCTCGCGGGTGCAAACCACTTTCCGGGTGATTATACCTGCGGCCTTTTCTGGAATCCTTGCCGCGGTATTGTTAGGATTCGGTCGGGTCATCGGTGAGACGATGGTCGTGCTGCTCGTCGCTGGAAATCGTATCAAAATCCCCGACTTCACCAGCGGCCTTGGGGCGTTTTTTCAACCCTCCCACACCCTCACTGGCATCATCGCCCAAGAACTCGGTGAGGTCCCGCTCGGAAGCGTCCACTATCGTGCGCTCTTCGTCGTCGGCATCTTGTTATTCATCGTGGTCCTCGCAATCAATGCCACAGCCCACCGGTTTGTTCACAAAATGAAACACTGATTCTCCGCCCCATGTTCAAACCTGAAAATCTCATTCGCAAAGGTCTCCCCAAGGGACACTTCAAGGATGTCGTGGTGCGCTCCCTACTGGCTGGACTCACTTATCTAATCGTTACTATCGCGGCGCTGTTGTTCTTAAAAATCATCATCGATGGCGCACCCGTGCTCTTCAAGGCTGAGGCTCCCTTCGTCGACTTCGAGTTCCTCACGGCAAAGAACGAAACGCTGCATGTCTTCGATGACCCACAGGGCAATCGTCACCAACTCCCCGCCTCAGGCTATAATGAATACCTTAGAAAACATGAAGGTGTCCCGATCTTCAATGAAACTACCTACTCCTACTCCGGCGGCGGCATCGCAGGTCCTATCGTCGGCACCGCGTTATTGACCGTAGGCTCGATGATCCTCGCGCTGTTCTTCGGAGTGAGTGCTGCCATTTATCTATCCGAATACGCCAAGCAAAGCCCATTTATTCATGCCGTCCGCCTTGCCATTCTCAATCTCGCCGGCATTCCCTCGATCGTTTTCGGGCTATTTGGGTTTTCCGTTTTCGTGCTGGTGGTGCCAGTTATTACTTCGACTCCGTCCGATCGCTCGTTGCTGACGATTCCCTTATTCATCAGTGATTATGTATTGAGTTTCCAAGGATGGAGTTCCTCGCTCATGGCGGGTTGTGCGACTCTCGCCTGCAT
>JANPAU010000371.1:0-10455 GCA_031430055.1 Akkermansiaceae bacterium
TGCGCATCTTAATAAAGGGCACAACAATGATTGCTAGCCAAGCGACGCCAAAACTGGCGGAAAGTCCGAGAATGAATGTGCGTAAGCTCATTGGAAAATGTTCTGAAATTTCGTGTTAGTGCGCAGCCACATGACCCGGGCCTGCGTTATCGATATCCCCCTCTTCGCCATGAGGACTGCCGCCATGACCGTGATTGGAAACTAGAAGTGTGGGGTGCGAACTACGACGTCCGAGACGCAGCCACATCAGAGTAAGATGAAGGAAGAAAAAGATATTAGAAAAGAGTAGGAAACACCACGCGATCGTCGTCGCCACCGCATAGGGATAGGCCCGGGTCGCGGCCCCTTGCCAAGGTTGCTGCCACTCTTCCTGGCCGATCCCCTGCTGCAATCCACCGAACAAGGCAACCAAGGCCACTGTCATGATTCCATAGACCGAGAACAAAAAATGCATCTTGATCAACCGCTTGGAAAGCCACTCCCGACGAGTCACCCGAGGCACAATGAAATAGATCGCACCGAACATCACAAAACTGAAGAACCCGTAAATCGCTAGAATATCAAAGCCATAGCCCGACATTGAAAACTGAGTCAGAGGAAGAGTCGATTCGGGTAGATTCAGTACCACCGCCGAGAAGGCTAGTAAAAGCAAACCCACAATCCCTGCGATCGTGAACCTCAGAGATGGACTGGCCGAAACGACCTCTGGAGCGGCGAGTGTCGTCCGAAGAATATTGATCGAAGCTGCGACTGCGGGAATGAAAAGTAAAACGGTCGCTGCCGCACCCAAGTAAGGCATGAAATACGGAATCGGCGCACCTGCTAGTTTCTGCATCCCAGCCCAAGGCGCGATGATTGCAAGTGACCAAAAACCAAGCTTCGCCAACGAATAACTGAAAACCGATTGGCCAGTGACTTTAGGCGCAAGGTAATAAGCGGCCCCAAGAGCGACCGGAGTGAAGAAAAGAAAGACCAACGCCGACTTATACCAAACATTGATGCCCGCAGCCATCACCGGGTGACCTGGGAAAACATGGAGCAAGGTATTTGCCGTGATGAAAATCCATGGGAACCAAATCATCGCAGCAAGGAGATACCATTGAGAAATATAAACATGTCCCTCGGGACGCACTCGGAATTGGATAAAGGACCAGATCACGATCGCAAAATAACTCACCAGCAAAACCGGCCAGACAAATGCGGGGAACTCCATCCATGGCATACCCGTGCCATTCCCCGAAATGATGCCCACCAAGCCAAGCGCAACTCCGAGGTTCCACACATGTCCTGCGGTGAGAATCAATCCCGCGCCCGTGCATTCCTTCCGCGAAAGCCGCGCCATCATCCAGATGATCACGGCGAAGGCCGCTTGGAATCCCCATCCATAAACTAGAGCACTGATGTGAGCTGGAAAAACCCGGCCATAAGTGAGCCATGAGCAACCTGCGAGAAACTCAGGGCTATGAACCTTGGCGGAAGCTACGATTCCCAAAACCATCGAGACCGCGAGCCAGGCAGCTCCACTGGTTAGAAAAAACATCACCGGGTGACGCAGTGATCGGTCGATCCCCGCGCGAAGCAGGGCGTCCTGGTCAGAAGTTGTTTGGCTGGCTGAAGACATCGGCGTTAGAAAAAATTAAAAAAGCGAAATTAAGGTTTGATGAGTTCCGCTGCGGTGACTTGGGGTTTGCCCACTTCACTCCGCAAAGCGGCGACTTGCTCAGGCTTCACCGCAGAAGCCTTGTTGCCGAAACTGTTGCGAATGTAAGTCAACACCCCGGCGATTTGCTCGTCTGTTTGGCCGCTGAGCGCCGCCATGCCACCCGGCATGTTGTATTCCTTGCCAGCCACCGTGATTGCTCCTTGCAGGCCCCGCAATTGGATGCGAATGAGATTGGAAACTGGACCAGTCACCCACTCGGAACCCGCGATCGGTGGAGCGATCGGCCCACCCTCACCATTCTGGCCGTGGCAAACACCGCAGAGTATGTAGGAAACTTTACCAGCCGCCATCACCGCAGGATCGATTGGCTCATCGGCGGCAGGTGCCTTATCGATGGCCGTCGTATCCACTGCGGGAGCTGCCGCAAGCTTCTTGGCGGTGGCAGATCCTGGAACCACTTGCGCAGGCTTCTCAACCGCCACTGGCTTGGAAGCCGCAAGCTGCTTGCCGATAGTGAGTGCCGCAGCGCTGATTGCCTCTGGGGTGAGATTGGCAGCCTGCGCCGTATCGATCTTCGCCCGGATAGCATAACGCTCCTGAGCTCGGGGATCCTCAAGCGAGGTCACGTCAGAACGATTAAAAAACCAGATAACTGCGAAGAGCAGCGCAAAGATGAAGAAGGTGCCAAGTGCCCACCAGAATGTGGTGAAGCGAAGAACCGGATTGTCGCGAGATGGGTCCATGTGCGGGAAAAAAGATCAGTTGGAAATATTCGCGGATTCAAGAATGCGCGGGTCACGGTTCGGATAGAGCGAATGCTGGCCGAGGGCGCGGATGAGGAAGAAAATAAAGCCCGCACCGATGGTGACGAAGGCAAGGATATCACCCCAGAAGGCCCCGGGGATCGAAACTTGGATCTGTCCGAAGACCTGAGGATTGATATTTCCAAGCGAGACGCCACGCTCAGGGATGATGATCAGATAGTGATCCAGCGCGTGCATGCAGAGTGTGTAAACTGCGACGATTGAGAGAAGCTTGGGATTCCGCTTTAACCATGCTTGAAGCAACACAATGAAAGGCACCACGAAGTGACCGAAGAGCAGGAAGTAGTTAGCGATGTTCCAGTTCCCAGTATTACGAATCAAAAAATAAGAAGTCTCCTCGGTGATGTTTGCATACCAGATGAGGAAAAATTGCGAAAAGGTGATGTAAGCCCAGAAGGTGGTGAAAGCGAACATCAGCTTGCCCATGATGTGGAAATGCTCCGGCCCGGTGACGTGTTTGAGATGCCCCATGCTCTTCAACCAAGTGCAGACGAGCACGATCACCGCCATCGAGTTCAGCGCGGCTCCGGCGAAAAGATAAACTCCCCACATGGTCGAGAACCACTTGTAATCAAGCCCCATGGCGAAATCGAATCCCGTGAAGGTAATCGTTAGTGCGAAGATGATCAACGGATAGTTCGAGTGATAGCGGGCCTTCAAAAGCCGTGCAGTGCCGGGATTCGGATCGGTATCTTGGTCAGTCGAGAGTTTGCGAAGTAAGATGATGACGGCGCTGAAGACGACGGCGTAAAAAGCCACACGACCATACCAAAACGGCAGGTTCATGAACCAATACTTATTGTAGAGAAGATGGTCGTGATGGTGAAGATACTCTTTGATCGCGCCCGGAGCCGCGCGGTGCGTATTCATCCACTCGTAGAGGAAATGCTGCACGTGCGGAACCAAGAGAGGGATTGCAAACAGCATCATCCAAGGGAAAGTCGAACCGAGATTCTCAAACACCCGGCGCACGGAAGTGCCCCAACTGGAGTTCGAGACATTGTGAAGCAATGTCCAGAACACTCCGCCGATCGAAAGGGTCAGGAAGAAGTAAAAGGCAAAAAGCCATGAGTAAGCGTAAGTCCCTTGCATCTTAGTAGGGCCGAAAAAGAGAAGATACAAGCTGATGACAGAACCCACAGCCGTCACGCCTAGGGCAAGGCTTTTCACCTTCGAAACCTTCGAGAGGTCGAGGTGATCGCCGTTGATAGCAATGTCTGCGGAGGTGACGTGGTGATGTGCCATTTCGATTATTGAAGTCAGAAGAAGTTAGTTGGCCTTGGCTTGTGCTTCCTTGGCAGCTTGCAGCGTGCGGACGTAAGCAATGATCGCCCAGCGGTCATTCACCGGAATGTTGTAACCGTAAGCTCCCATCATCCCCTTGCCGACCGTGATGGTTTCAAACATGCGGCCATCTGGGTAAGAGGCGGACTTGAAAGTATCGAGGTGGAAATTGGCAATTCCGGGGACGCCATAAGAACCGGTGACTCCTTGGCCGTCGCCGGACTTGCCGTGACACACCGCGCAATAAATGCCGTAGCGCTCTTCGCCGCGGGCGATCAATGCCTGCGCGCTCTCAGCCGTCAACTTCAACTCTTCCGGCATTCCCTCACCGAAATAATCTCCGACATGCCCGGTGTAGAAATACCCAGTCTGTCCGCCGAACTCGTATTCAGGAATCCCACCTAGCGAATGTGCGCCTTCTGAGTTCAAGCCGCGGGGTTGCGTCTGTGCGATTGGAATCCGGGAACCAAGACCATCTGCGAAAAAGTCGCTGGGCTTCTGCGCCTTGAGCTTGTCCTGCGTATCCATGTCCGGAAAAATCCGGACCGGAGGCTTGGAAAACTTCTGGCCGCGGATTCCGAAGATTCCGACGACGAGCAACGCGATCAGCGCGTAGGCGAGAAAAAAATAACGCATCTAGTTAAAAAATTTGAGATTTGAAATTTGAAATCGGCTTAGGAGTCTTCCTCCCCGACGAGTTCGATGTTCGATCCACCGATGTCGGCGAGTAGGTCGCGAGTTCCATTAGGGCTAAATTTCGGATCACGCGCTTCGATGGCGATGAAGAATCCGTCGTCCGTCGCGCGGTGGAATTGGCGACTCGCAAATAAAGGGTGATTGAGGCGCGGCAGTTGGATCAAGGCAAGCAGGCCGAACAATACGGTGAAGCCAGAGAACAAAATCGTTAGCTCGAACATGATCGGAAAGAACGCGGGCACGGTAAAGATGTTAGCTGGCTTCGCCTGCACAATCGTCGGATAAATCACCACTTGAGTCGAGTAAGCCAAGGCAAAAGCGGTTGCCGTGCCGGTTATCCCGCCGAAGAATACGAACCATGGCAGGATCGAGCGCTTCATCCCCATGGCACCATCGAGTCCGTGGATCGGGTAAGGCGAATAACAATCCCATTTCTTGAAGCCAGCATCGCGGATCTTCTCCGCGCCTTTATAAAGAGCGGATGCGCTCTTGAACTCGGCCAGGTAGCCATAAACGCGTTTGCGGGTGGTGCTCACGATGGAAGTTAAAAGTTATTCGTTAAAAGTTATTTGGAAGACGCGAGTTCCTTCTGATAGGCTGCCTCGACGACGACGCCATGGTCAGGATGCTCCGCTTTGTCATCGAAGTGAGGATCTGACTCAAGCAGCGTCCATTTCACTTCGGCAATGTTGATACAAGGCAGGAAGCGGAGGAACATGAGGAAAAGAGCGAGGAACAGACCGATCGTTCCGACGAAGGTCATCAGCTCGACACCGCTGGGCGAGTAAGTCTTCCAATCACCGGGCAGCCACATCCGGGCTAGCGTGGTGCAGATAATCACGAAGCGCTCGAACCACATACCGACGTTCACACACATCGCGACGATCATAATGACCCATAGATTTTCGCGGCACGCCTTAAACCAGAAGACCTGCGGCGAAAGCACGTTGCAGCTCATCATCGCGGCGTAGGCCCACCAGTACGGACCGGCGATCCGGAACTTGAAAGCATCCATTTCATAGATCGAGCCAGAATAGAAGGCGACGAACAATTCCATCAGATAAGCATAACCAACGATCGTTCCAGTGAGCAGAATGATCTTCGCCATGTTATCGATATGCTTCATGGTGATGAGATCCTGCAAGCCATAGATAAACCGAGCGGGAACCATGATGGTGAGCACCATCGCGAACCCACCGAAGATGGCACCGGCGACGAAGTAGGGCGGGAAAATCGTGGTGTGCCAACCGGGGACCACCGAAGTCGCGAAGTCGAACGAAACGACTGAGTGTACCGAGAGCACCAGCGGCGTAGAGAGCGCCGCGAGAAGCAAATAGGCCATTTCATAGTGACTCCATTGGCGGTTACCACCGCGCCAGCCGAGGGAGAAGATTCCATAAAGAAACTTGCGGATGCCTGGCTTACAACGGTCACGAATGGTCGCGAGATCGGGGACCATGCCGAGATACCAGAAGATCAGCGAGATGGTGAAATAGGTGGAAACTGCGAACACGTCCCACAGCAGCGGCGACTTGAAGTTTTGCCAGATGGCGTTGGCATTAGGAACCGGAGCAAGGAACCAAGCGAACCAGACCCGACCCACGTGGAAGGCAGGGAAAATCCCCGCGCAGATCACCGCGAAGATTGTCATCGCTTCCGCCGCGCGGTTAATGGAAGTTCGCCAGTTCTGTCGTGTGAGGAAGAGCACCGCAGAGATCAGGGTCCCCGCGTGACCGATACCGATCCAGAATACGAAGTTGGTGATGTCGAAGCCCCAGAACACTCGGTTAGACATACCCCAGACACCGACACCCGTAGAAACCAAGTAGGTCAAACCACCGCCGACGCCGATGAGGGCGATGAGTGCGGATGGGATGAAAAGCAGCCACCAGAGAAACGGTTGCCGGTTTTCCACGACGCCGCAAATGCGCTCGGTGATCCAGTGATAGGACCGCCCGCTGAGGATGAGCTTTTCGCGCTCAAGCACTGGGATCTTCACTCCTGTGTGAGTCTCAGGCGCTGTATGAATGGTGGATGCCATGTGAGTTAGAAATGAGAAGAGGTAAGTCGATCAGACCATGTGGACGGTTGCCTTGCCGATGAACTTGGCGTCTGGCATTTTCGGATTCGGGTTCTTGACGCGAGCTAGGTAACTGGTCCGCGGCAGAGTGCCGATGTAGTTGAGAAGATCGTAATTCCGGGCGATGCGCTTGGTCCGGCCCATCACGGATTTATCCTCATCGAGAAGATTTCCGAATGTGATCGCACTGGCTGGGCAGGCGTCTTGACAGGCGGTCTTCAAGGAATCCACGGGGATACGAAGTGTATTGAGATTCACCTTCATTTCTGTAGATGGCTTGCCGGCGACGAGGGCTTCTTGTTTTTGTCCCCGCTTCTGACGAATCACCGCATCTTGAATCCGCTGGACGCAGTAGGTGCATTTTTCCATCACACCGCGCATGCGGACGGTGACGTTCGGGTTCTTTTGAAGGTGCGGTGCTTCGCCCACTTGTTTTTCTCCCAAGGGTCCCTTGTAGAGGTTGTGCGCAATGAGCGGGTTGCGCTTGTTATAGTCGAAGTAGTTGAAACGACGGGCTTTGTAAGGACAGTTGTTCGCGCAATAGCGGGTGCCGATGCAGCGGTTGTAGGCCATCGCATTGAGGCCGTCTTCGGTATGGATCGTGGCGTTCACCGGGCAGACCGTTTCGCAGGGAGCAGCCTCACATTGCACACAAGCCACTGGCTGTGGAACGAGGGCCGGATTATCCTCATCGAAGGTATTGTCTTTTTGCGCGGCGAAATAACGATCCATGCGGATCCAGTGCATTTCACGACCCATCGCGACTTGGGTTTTCCCGACAATCGGAATGTTGTTCTCCGCTTGGCAAGCGACAAGGCAGGCATTGCAACCCATGCACGAAGAAAGATCGATCGACATTCCCCACTGATGGAGTGGATCGTTGATCAGCGGTTGCCCTGCACGATCGTTAGGCTTGTAGAGTGAGATATTCGGCGGAGCATGGGCGTCGTTCCCTTGCTTCGGGACATTGACGAGCTGTGCGTCGAAAGAACCCTTTTGATCATCCTCTTGAGTGGAAATTTCACGAGCCAGCGCGCGACCATACATGGCGTTATGCTCCTGAGTGAGTGCTACGGAGTAACGCTTGCCAGTCGGTTTCGCAGTCGCTCCCGTGGCGAAGTAAGGTGTCGCAGCGGTGCGCAATGGATAGGCATTGAATCCACGATTGACCCCGACGAGGCCGACACAGCCAGCATTGAGTGGACCACGCTTGAGTTCGTCGTCTTTGTCGAAGCCTTGGCCGTAGCCGAGTGGGATCACCAAGGTGTTTTCTGCTTGGCCGAACGATACGAGAACCGGAATTTCCAAGGTCTGGCCATTGACGACCACACGGATCATCGGAGAAGTGCGGTTTTGCGCTTCATCGTCCGGGGAGCGCGAGGCGAAAGGCGTTTCGAGTTGGATGATTTGATCGTAAATCCCTAACTCTTTCGCGGTCTTCGGTGCGACGAGCGCAACGTTATCCCAAGTGAGTTTGGAAATCGGATCTGGCGCTTCCTGCAACCAGCCGTTGTCAATCCAGCGGCCATCGAAAATCGAAGAATCGGTGGCGAAGATGACTTCGAGCGAATCCTTGGTCGGCAGCGTGGCGATGAGTGGCGCGGACATGTCGCCGCGCGAGGCGGGATTCACCAGCGGATAGACCGAGTCAGCGAAGAATCCATCACGCAGGAGTTTTTTCCAAGCGGTGTCCCCTTCCCCGGCGGTGACGGAAAATGTTGCGCGGACAGCGGCGTAAGCGGGTGAGGCAGCGCCTTTTTCGCCCTCGCCGTTGAGAAGTTTTCCATCAGCGGAAAGCAAAGCCAGAAGCAATTCCAGTTCGGAAATACAATCCTTGTAAAGCGGCAGGATCATCGGTTGGACGATCGTGTAAGTGCCGCGCGCACTGCGAGCATCCGACCAGGATTCCAAATAATGCGCAGCGGGCACATGCCAAGTGGCGGCATGGGCAGTGGCATCAGTCCTCATGCCGAGATGGATGCTGGTCTTCAATTTCGCGAAGGACTCAGCAAATTTCAAATCGGCTGGGGCGTCGTAGATTGGATTCCCCGGGGTGATCAAGACGAGTGTCTCGATCGCCTTGGAGTCGATGTCAGCTTTGAGAGCAGTAAGATTTCCAAGACCAGCGGTTTCCGTTTGAACGGCGAGTAGAGGCTTACTCGCGCCGATGTTGCCGAGGGCGACGTTGATCGCATGGGCTAGCAGATGAAGTGCGAGTGATTGCCGTGAACCGGCGAGCACTGCCGATTTCCCGGCATGTTCCTTGAGGTCTTCCACGAGGGCATCGACCCAAGCGATATGTTTCGGATCGGTCAGCGCGGGCGAAACGATCGCCACTCCGGCTTTCACGCCGAGGCCTCGTGCGATCTGAGCAGCCACTGCCGTGACTTGGCTAGGAGCAACTCGGAGGCGATGGTCGGCCATGCCACCGGTTAGGGTGAACGCTGCTTCTACCGCGTAGAGGCGGTTCATGGTGGAAGCATCCGGCTTCGCGTCGTAGTTTTTCCCCTCCGGCTTGCGGCGGTCGAAGAAAGGAGTCACCGGACCTTGCGAGTCCGTTCCGGCGAAGTCGCAGTCGAGCGAGAGAATGCGGTCTGCCTTGGAGAAATCCGCGACTAACTTTACCCCGTCACCCAGAGCCACGTTTGCCGAATCACCGGAGAGCGCCTCATACTGATAGAACTTCGCTGCGGAGAACTTCGCCGCGAGTTCCTTGGTCAGGCGAGCGCGCGTTGGGCTGTCATCCGCACCGAAGAGAAATCCGACTTTCGCCAATGGATCGGCAGCGAGTGATGCGAGCACTGCTTCGACCTCAGCGCGAGGAGCGGCTTTCCCTGCCTTGAGAAATCCCCGCGAGCGCGAGGGTGAATAGAGATCCAGAACAGAAGCTTGCGCAAAAGCGTCGGTGCCTTCTGCGTCTGGATGGAGAGTGTTCGGAGCAAGCTTGGTCGGGCGTCCTTCGAAGGTCGTCACCACCAGTGGCGTCGCACCATGCGCCCGTGGCATCGACGATGCATAGTAAGTCGCCTTGCCTGGAATCACCCACTCAGGAGCCTTGGTGTAGGGGACAATGTAAGCTTCCGGCCGACGGCACGCAGCCATCCCAAAACCGGCCAAGGCCGTCGATGCACCCATCAACTTCAGGAACGAGCGACGCGATGTTTCCGCGTCCTCTTCGTTTGCCATCTCGGCAGCACCTCGCGGAAACTCCCGGTCCAGCCACTGACGAAAATCAGCGGTGTCTTCAAGCTGCCCCACACTGCGCCACGCGACGGTGGTTTCGCCGGCGGGGACTTCGGGGTGTTGCCAAATACGCTTACTCATGTTGGACTGCGGAAATTGTGGAAATGGGTGAAATCGAGGAAAGGATCAACGGTGACAGGCGGCGCAAGTTTCCTTGGGTTTCACCATGAATTGTTCTTTCAGCTTGAGGCCGAGTTCTTCGGTCGTTTTCACGCCGAGTTGAGGGTTATTCGCGATGTAGGTTTCCGGATTGTAGCCAAAATTGTAGACTTCTTCCAGTGGGCGAAGGTTCTTCTCAGGCGCGCGGTGGCAATCGAGGCACCAACCCATCGAAAGCGGGCTGACTTGGTAAACGACCTCCATTTTGTGGATGTCGCCGTGGCAACTCTGGCAGGAAATCCCGCGATTGACGTGCGCGGAGTGGTTGAAATACACGTAATCGGGTGCTTTGTGCACTTTGACCCACTCGATCGGCTTGCCGTCGTAGCCCGCGTAGGTCGTATTCATCGATTTGTGAAGAGGAGCCAGTTTCGGGCTATCCCGCTGCACGTGTTGGTGGCAGTTCCAGCAAGTATTGGCGGAAGGCACGTTCGAGTGGTCAGAAACATCAACAAATGAATGGCAATAACGGCAATCCAAGCCGAGCTGATCGGCGTGAATTTTAT
>JANPAU010000372.1:0-6459 GCA_031430055.1 Akkermansiaceae bacterium
GTCGTAGATGCTTTGATCCGGATCCCCGATGGCAAGAACCCGCGTGTGGCCGCCTATCGGAGCAACATGTTTGAGAATTGAGTCGTAGTCGGCGAAAACGTCCTGGAATTCATCGACCAGAACATAGCGATACACGGGGCGGGGCACCGGTGGACGCTCCAGATAGCGTTTTAGGGCCTTTTGAACAGGAATCGACTGTTCTCCAATCGCCTTTAGTGCAAAAGAGTGAAACGTCTCCACATTGCGGAAATATCCGACTGGATACCCCAGGTCAGTCAGCAGTTGCCCAACTCGTTGCCGCAGCTCTTCTACCACGGCCCGGTTAAATGCCAGTACAAGAATGTCCTGTGGGGCGATACGATCTTTCACCAACAGGCGTGCGACGCAGGCAATTAAAGTGCGCGTTTTCCCACTCCCCGGTCCGGCGACCACACACAGGCTTCGTTCAGGGATGAGGTTGACAATCGTTTGTTGTTGCTTGGTGAGCGCCTCAATGTGATGCTCATAAGGCTCCTCAAGCAGACGCCGCCGAAGTAGAGATCCATCGGGAGCAGCTTCGCGAAGGAGCTCGTCGACATCTTGCCCTGAAACGCAGTCAAAGTATCTTCGGTCGAACCAAGACGCTTCGGAACGTTCTCCTCTCTGTAGTAGTTCTGTAAAGCATTCAAGTGCGTCCAAGCGGCGTATCCTGTACAGGTTATACTCCGTCAATTTTTGCCAAGCAGCATGATCTGGATGGCTGAAATCCTCTTCTTGTTCCGCCGACTCGTGGTCGGACTGGGCAGCGAGAGCACTGTCGAAACGTTCGCTCAACTCGATACGCCAACTGCAGGGCAAGAGTGCTTGATCCAGTCGCACGATCCCCAATCCTCTCAACCACTGCAAGGCACGTTCAAGCATGTCAAGATCATCTTGTGGAACCTGGGCAGCTTCCATTAGATCGCCAAGTTGAATGTCAACCGGACGCTCGTCGGGATTCGCGGAACGGGCATGTTTACAGAGGAACGCCACAATACCGATAGCCACCTTGGTATGTTGCTCCAGAGCCTTGTGAAAGTCCGAATTCAGAAAGAGTATCTGGACGCGGCTACCATCAGGCCGCAGTTCAAGACGAACTCTGCGACCGGTGCTCCGCTCTTTTCCCTTCTCAGGCGGCAGAGATGCAACGAGCTGGATCATCTTAGGCCACGCTCGGGCTAAGCGACGACGCCATCGAATCTTTGAATCCTTTCCGTCGCCAACACCCTCTATCGGCAAAGGAAAAACGGTGTCTGCCAGACGCCTCCACTCCTCAGCTTCGTGTGTAGGAACAACGTTCAACTGCCAAACTTTGGTTTCTGGAGGGCTGTTTTCCACCAGATTTTGGTAGAGGTTCATCAACCGATCTCTCGCCTCTTCCAACAGCCGCTTCGCGTCTGCTTGGGCCTCAGGGGGATCTTGCAAAACTATGTCAATCGAGCGATCCAGTAGAACTTCGCCCCGTGCATGTGCCTGAAAAACAACTGCATATGTCTGCGCTAGCGTCCGCTTTCCAAGATATATACGTAGGCGTTCGACAGGAACGAATACGGAAGAACCGGTCCAGGTGGGCTGGGATAGCATGACATTCTCCACAAAGCGCCGTAGCCGCCCGACCTCACCGGAGGTGGGCAGGACATGTTTGATAGATGACTTGTCAGGTATGGAAAGGCGAAGGTAGGTAGGTTCTAAGCCAACCACACGAAGACGCTCTGCCGTCTCGAGCCAGAATAAGAGCATACGGAGCCGTGTTTCTCGGTTACCGCGCCGCTGAATTCCGGGCGCGAGCAAGTCATTTGGGATGACTAGAAAATTGACTCCTGTAGAAACCGAACCGTCCTCGTTGAGGGTGAGCGTCGTATTACGGAACGCAGCGATTTCCTGCCGTTGGATTTCGAGTTCTGGCCAGCCGATGCTTCCATCTGATAATCGTCTACGGATATTTGGGAACGATTGTTGGTCTAACAGAAGGTGACAAGGGATCATACCTAACTTTCTGACTTCCTCCCGCGACTCCCGATCCCGTCCGGCGCGGCCTACCTCCTGCAGGTAGTCCTCCAATGACTGTGGCGGGTGTCTATGGAAAAGTCGGTGGATGTGCGGAATGTTAATACCCATCCCAAACGCCTTCGTCGCGACCAGAACACTGATGGATCCTTCCTGGAAGAGTTGCGCTGTATCCTCCCGCTCAGATGAAGAAAGACCCGCGTGAAAGTAGCCGATTCTGATTCCCTTGATTCCTGCTTCATGAAACTGCCGATTGAGTATGTTTGATAATTGTTCACATCCTCTTCGGTTATCCCAAAACAAAAGTGACCTACTTCGAGGCGCACCACCCGGACTATGTGGCTGAAGATTTTTAGAGTCTTCTCCCAGGAGTTCGGTGAGTCTTCCCTCGACATCCCACTCAGATCCCTTACCATTTTCCTGTATTGAACTGACTGTGGGCGCATCTAAGTTAAGGATTGTCAGGTCATGATGCTCCTGCAAGGGATAGTAGCCATCTTCCGAATTGGGCAACGGAGGAACCCCAAACATCTTCTCGATATCTTGCGCGGCATGCCGCGTCAAGGTTGCGGACAGGCAGAGAACTGGTGCCAAGTCTTTGGCGGAGACTCTGGCATCCTCCACTCTTAGATCGGCTATCCGCTGTGCGCAAAAACGGTAGTCGGGTCGGAAGTCAAATCCCCATAACGACAAGCAATGTGCCTCATCGAAGACCCAGAGGTTGAGGCCGCCATCTCGGGATCGCCGCGTCTCCAGCGCATCTCTGAAGGCTTTATTCCGGAACCGTTCTGGCGCGACGTAGAGCAAGAGTGATTGTCCTGACGCCAGTTCTGATAATGTTCTTTCTCGTTCCCCCTGACTCATATCACTTGTCAATTTTCCGACTGCTGTCACATATCCCTGATCATGAAGACTCTTTACCTGATCATTCATCAGGGCACGAAGAGGGGAAATTACCAGCGTAAGTCGCCCATTTTGGAGCCCAAGGTATAACGCGGGGAATTGAAACAGAAGGGATTTACCGACGCCCGTCGGCAGGCGGATGGGTTCAATCTGCTCACCGGCGATAATGCGGCTTAGCACGTCAAACTGATAGCGGCGAAATTGGTGGTCTTTGGGCCTCGTCGTGCGATCATTAATGGAGAATGTGTTTATTCGGTTTTCCGGTGGCATTTGCTGGAATCGCCTAGCTGCCCTGAGCCACGCTTTAGGGGCGCGTCTTTCTGGAGGAACATCAACACGGCATGCGAGAGCGGGCGGGCGATTTTCCTCCGCTCGGCATTTCGCGAGTTCGGCACTGAGACGCTCCACGCTCGCTACCCAGTCCGCAACCTCAAGGGTCTCCACATGGAAGCCAACCAAATCCTCGGAAGCACTTTGATCCTGACTCGCTGGTGTTAGGTCTCCGATGACGAGTTGGGAACCTGACTTCACGTAGGCATACCAGCTGTGTAAGAGATTTGTACGGGTGGGGGCGGCTCCTGAATAGCCAAGAAGAATCGCACATCTCGTCGGTAGTTCCCGGCGGATCATCTCCCGAATAGTATCGGGGCTGACTGCAGCAAGTGTTGCCTCGTTACGCTGGTTCCGACGCGCGATCCAGCGTAAGAGCGCGGCAGCCTCTGAGGTCGGACTATCCCCAGGAATAGACTGCCACAGTGCGGTTCTTAGTTGGTCTCCAGCCTTGTCCATGGCTTCCGCGAGGAATTCCCCGATCTGGCGCGGTGTCCCATCCAGTATGTCACTCACGCAGATCAGGAGGTTTGGAAAAGCCTGTTGGGCCCGGTGGATAGCCGGAACAAATGCTGTCCACCGGCTCTCGGCATCCACCGATTGGATTCGCGGATCCTCTTTGTCTTTTGGTGCGAACAAGAGTAGCGTTCCTGCC
Source organism: Akkermansiaceae bacterium (assembly GCA_031430055.1). GTDB lineage: Bacteria > Verrucomicrobiota > Verrucomicrobiia > Verrucomicrobiales > Akkermansiaceae > Luteolibacter. The sequence goes on from JANPAU010000372.1 coordinate 3,914, forward strand.
GTTACTCCTTTATTGTCCTGTAGCGTTTCTGTGGCGGGAGGTATCAACGAATGGAACGCCTCCGTATCCAATCCTACATGAAGACAAGTCCGTCCACGCACTCCTCGCTCGATAACGAATCTGGGAGCGTCGATGAGTGAGCTCTGCTTCAATACACCATGTCGAATCAATTCGCTACGGATATGATCTGTAACATGTACGTCCCGGAGCGAACCACGACCGGCGATAGAGTTGCGTGTTTCGAATGCGCCAAACCAGATCGTGTCAATGTCAAAGCCGTCGGGAAGGGAGAGGCGATACAAGGATTCCGTTACTGCCTTTGGTTCAACAAGAATAGTGCGCAGTGGCTTCCACGACTGGATCGCTACACGAATTTCCGGATCAGCCCAAGCGAGAAAACCGCAGTAGAGGATTTTTATATTTTTGTGAAATGATGTAACGACACTATCTGCCTCCGGTAATGTCCAGAAGCGGCGGATGGGGAATGGTGCCAGTTCGGGAATTGCTACACGGTTGTTTACGTTGCACCAGCGCCAATAGCTTTCCAACAATTTAAATTTCAGGTTGGCCTGTTCTTCTCTTTCAGCTTCTTGGCTTTCTCGGAGAGCTGCTTCCATGAGTGGCTTGCTGACGGTACGTCGTACTACCTGAACAGGAAGCGTTTGTTCTCTCACCATATCGGCTTCATAGCGGTCGGGGCCGATAATAAGGAGGCGCATCATTGAGCCATTTGCCCGATTGATTTCATTCTGGAGCCAGCGAGAAAGGTCTGGTCGACGAGGTGTTTCGAAGAAACGGTCGCCGGAGTGGTCATCTGCCTGTCCAGATGACCGGGCCTGCTGATTCTTATACAATTCCAGAGCTCGGAGCGCATCGCTAGCAGCGGTGTGATCACAGCGCAATGCATAGGAGGAGCGGTTCGGGTGTAGCAGCAGCTCGGCGTGGAGTGTGTCCAAATACCCATCTGCATCATCTAACGCAAAGCCGTGGCGTTTTAACAAGGGAAGGTCATGCTCACCGAGATTGTGTCCGAGAGGAATACGCCCTGTAGCGATAGCTACCAGTTCCCGCTTCGCAGTAGTCACATCACGCCAGGAACGTGACTGTATCTTTCCGTGTCCAGCATGATCGGAACCAGCCTCTATCCAAGCGGCACCGATTTCGAGGAAGGTTTCAGTGGCAGGGTTATATTCGATATCAAGGGAAATAACGTCCTTTTTGGATGTGTTGGGTTTCATGAAAGTTTGCATTTTGCGTCCCGAAGCAGTGATGAATCAGTCTGTCGCGTCTTCCGTGCATCACCCTACTCATCGCAGATGAATACCTTCGACTAACCCCATCCGATTCCCGTCAGACTGCGTCGTTCTCCTCGAAGGGCGGTTCTCATTCTGTCACCTTCCAGCCCTCTGCCGTCGTTTCGTGTAATAGATCAATGATACTCTAGTTTCCGATAACTCTGGTGTCATTTGCTTTTTCTGTGGGAGGTATGCCTAACCTAAGCGTTAGTCAAACGGACACTTCACACAACTTTGTTATTCGGAAATAAGGCAAATGACGAGACCCCCTTTCTGAAACTTTCCGAGCGAAGGAAGAATGGGTTTTCTGAGGGGGAGTGAGGGCTGGCACCGGCGTTTTCGTCCAGTAGCGTCCCGGCATTTCCCGATATATCCAGCCACATTGGCTGTCAGTTTGGCTGTCAAACGAGAAAAGCCCCCTCTAGGAGGGGGCTTTTTGGGTATCTATAGTTATCGATGACTATCGACAACTGAGTGGGTTGTACGGGACTCGAACCCATGACCCGCTGATTAAGAGTAGTGGCGGCTCCGTTCGCACACTTGTACAGATACAATACCACTCATTGCTGCTTTTTGCCGCTCAGTGACACGCTAATTTGGCCATTTTGGGCACTTTGTTTTGTCAGCATGCCACAGATCGGAGCATGACTGTGCTCCTCATTACCAGGACGGAGATATTCGCCCAGATTGGGGTAACGCATAATCGTTTTTTGGAGAAGGAGCCAAAATTGAATCGTTTTAATTGCCGCGTAAGCGTTTTTCGCAGAATGCAGTGTGGAACATGATTTTTACGGCCCCTGCAGCAATGACTGGTTGATCCCCCACATTCCTCAAAGGAACTCTGCCGAAGCAACCAGCTCCTATAATCGAGGTCAACCACACGAGTCGCGGGGACGCAAGCTCGCTCGCTTTGCAGAATCGGCAGCTTGGGCATAGAATGATCCGTCTGTATAAAACGAACGTAGTGATCGGATAAACTGATCACATCTATACTTTGACAGGAGGTGAGAGAGTGCGACTGGATCAGGTGGGATTGGAAAGAGTACTCACAGCCCTCGGGGAACAACTGGCAACAAGAACCGACGAGTCCTTCGCTCTCGTGGTCTGTGGAGGCTCAGCGCTTCAAGCACTCGGCTTGGTACAACGAACGACCCGTGATGTCGATGTCCTGGCTCTGCTGTGCGAGGACGGTTCGGGATCGCCCCTACTAGTCACCGCAGAACCACTGCCACCCCTACTCCTTGAGGCAAG
>JANPAU010000373.1:0-4978 GCA_031430055.1 Akkermansiaceae bacterium
AGCTTCGGGTTGATTGAGAGAGCCTTGAGAGTTTCGTCGGCAAGAGTGGTATCATTGAGCTCTTTGGCCGTTTCGTAAGCCTGCCAATAGGCCTCGGCGGCAACTTCCGGCACACTTTGATTGGCCACATAAACCCGTTGGTAGTAACCATGCGCTTTCTTGAGCATCTCTTGTTTGGCCTCATCACCCGCCGCTTTCCCGGCTTGTTGGCGTAGGATGCCGGCCAGCAGAATGTAAGCTTTCCCAGCAAACTCGCCGCGGAACATTTTGTCGCCAGTGATTTCGAGGGCGAGTTTCTCGACTTCCTCATATTTTCCCAGATCTGCCAAGGCTTGAAGCTTTCCGAACGTGGTCTCTTTAAAACGCGACATGCCGGGATTATTCGCAAGGGCGTTTTCAAAAATCTCGAGCGCTTCCGCCGGTTGTTTTTTGGCAAGGGCGATGTATCCGAGACCCACCGGTCCGGCATCGGCAAACATGCCGTCTTTGTAACGCTCGTTGAGCCGTGTGAACATGGCCGTGGCTTCCTCCAAGCTCCCGAGCTTGAGCAAAATATCACCAGAAACCGCCAGCAGTGCCGGACTAAGGACTGCTGGGTCCTTCGCGTTGATGGTGGCAATCCCTTTTAAATAAAGTTCCGAGCGATCCGCCCGTTTGAGCAGTTGGGCGAGCCGAGCGCGGGCGTAATAGAGGCGGGCATTGGTGGTTGCATTTTCTTGGCCGACGATGGCTTTGTTGAGAATGTCGACCAGTTGTTTATCAATCGCATCGACGTCGATATCCACCGCTTTTTTGCGGGGAACGAGGGTTTTCACCAGCTCATCGATCAAGAATTCCACCTGCTCGGAGGTAGGATTGGCGATTCGTGCTTTGAGAGCGTTGGCCAGCATTTCAGCAGCTTCAGGCCCCTTACCCTCGCGGGCTTTCATCTTCGCAACCCAGGTGGCAGAGAGCAGCGCCAGGGCGCTGTCCGGCTTGAGTCGGAGAAACTCACCGTGGAGCGCGGCGATACCGGCGTAGTCCTTATTTCCCGAGAGCAAGGTGGTTGCATTGTCTAAAGCGTATTGGATCACATCGTCCGAGCTATCGCTCCAAACGGCTTTCTTGTAAGCCTCTAGGGCCTCACGCTGGAATTTGGTCAACTCGTCGGGTTTGTCCGATGTTTTCCTTTTATAGGTGTCAGCCAGTAAACAATACATCGACCCGGCGGAGGCGTCGTCAGGATGTTGTTTCAGGAAAGCGCCGAGATCCTTGATGATCTTGTCGCACATTTTATTCTGATAGATAGCCGTAGCGGTAGCATCAGGGTCCGTGCCCTTGTCGTTGAAGTCGATGAAAGCGAGGCGGTAACGCATATCCCCGGCGTAATGACCGTCTGGGAATTTAGAGAGGTAGTCCTTAATCGAGGCGAGTGTTTGTTTATACTCGTTGGACAGGAAATTCGACATCGCCAAGTAGTAAAGGGCATTCTCGACGAGTGGACTGTTCGGAAATTCCTTGAGGAACTTCGTGAATACCGGCGTGGATTCCTTGAAATTACCGTCTTGGAAAACGGCGACTCCTTGATAAAACGTGTAGCGGTCAAGGCTGTTGGATTTGGGGAACTTGGTCTCCAAGTTACGATAAAATTTACCGACTTCGGCCCAATTTCCAGTTTGGACGAGCAATTCTCCGGCGAGGGTGGCGACTTGCTCGGCGTTCTCTGCGTCCGGGTAATTTCGCAGGTAAGCATCGCACAAAGGCGTCATCTCGGCGATGTTTTTGAGCTTATTCAAAATGACGATCTCGGCGTAAGCGGCGGCCTTAGCATCGGGCGTGGATCCATACTTGTTCCGAATGGTGCGGAATGCGACCAGCGCTTCTTCATGACGCTCTAAATAATATAACGCACGACCCCGGCGCATGATCAACGCTGCATCCAAATCGACCTTTTCTTCAACGATCGCTAACGCTTTTTCCGAAAGTTCAATAGCCGGCTTGAGATTACCGACGAGCTCCGAAGCCGAAGAACGTTGCCCTAGAGGCTTGTTTTTCTCCGCTTCCACCCGGGCTTCGAGCAGCTTTAAGTCCTTGCGCTGCGACTCCAAGGCGGTCTTCTGGATTTCTAAAATCTGGCTGCGAGGCGGGACCGTGCGATAGATGGCCAGCGCTGCCTCATACCCCTGACTCCCGATCAGCGCATCGCCGCGCACGATTACTTGGTTAGCATACCAAGCGATGGCATCGCGGACTCCGGACTGGTTGCTGAGCCGGTCGAGATACAGCACCAAGTCCTCCAGCTGACCGGTATCTGCGAGAAGTTCAATGACCGCCACTGCGGCAGTAGTCTGTTGCGGCGAGCGAATATCTGAACCCATCAGGCTTTTAAACACCACGAGAGCTTCATCGCGTCTGTCGAGATCCGTATAAACTTGGCCAAGCCACAAGCCCGCCTCCGAGCGAAATTTGGGGTCCTGCGCTGCGATCTTGAGCGCCTCGATGGCACGCTCCTTTTTTTCCGGAGTCCCTTGGTCAATCGCCGCACGACCGATCCCGAGATGACAGCGGCTGGCGTACTCCCCCTTGGGAAAGCGTTTCAGACACTCTTCAAATGCGGCCTCCGCCTCAGGTGCCTCGCCCCCGAGCAGATTTGCCAAACCGACATTAAAATAAAGCAACTCCAAAGGCGCGTCTTTATTTGATCCGAGACTTTGGAGTAGTTCCTCGATTTTGACAACAGCCGTCGGATAATCCTTCGCCGTGAATGCCGCCTCAGCCTCGGTAAAAAGACGGTCTAGCACAGCCGGACTTACGTAAGTGGGTGCCGCAGGAGCTACTTGAGCTTCTAAACGGAAAACGGAACCCAAACCTAAAAAGGTATACACAACGAGCGCCAGGGGTTTGGTAATTTTTAGCGGCATACGTCGGGGTGGCAAAATGGAACCGACACCCATCCTCGTGTCAAGCGAGTTTATCCCGCGAATTTATCCTGCTGAGTTGGGCATCTTTCTGCAACCCGGTTCACCCTCCGCCGATGACCATTTTCATCAATCTTTACAAAGTGGTTTTCAGTTGAATTTTGATGTTACGAGCGTTCGATGCGGTGCGAACAATTTTTCATCATGTCTACCCCCGATTTCAAAGCCAAGCTTCGCGAGGTGCCCCATCTCCCTGGGGTTTACCTGATGAAAGACCGGCTCGGCTCAATCATCTACGTGGGCAAGGCGCGCGATCTTAAGCGCCGGGTTTCTTCCTACTTCATGGCCTCGCAGAAAATGCGCTCGAACGTAAAGACCCGCGCGCTCATCGATTCCATCCATGACTTCGAGTTCCACACCGTCCGCAATGAAGAGGAATCGCTCCTGCTAGAAGGTAAGCTCATCAAGGACTACCGCCCGCGTTACAACATCGCCTTCCGCGACGACAAGCGCTTCTTCCTCGTCAAGATCCGTCTCGCCGATCCCTGGCCGCGCTTCCAAGCCACCCGCATGAAGAAGGAGGATGGCTCCCGTTATTTCGGACCATTCCCCCACTCCACCGCGCTTCACAGCACTCTCGAGTGGCTCAACCGCAGCTTCGGCCTGCGCGTCTGCCGCCCCACCGACCCCGGCGAGGCGGACTACAAACACTGCAACGCCGACATCATCCGTAACTGCTCCGCCCCCTGCATCGGTCGCATCGAGCGTGCCGCCTATTTTGAGAAAATTGAAGACGCCTGCCGAGTCCTCGAAGGGAAGGGGAAACGCGAAGTCTTCGATACCCTCCGTGCCGAAATGACCGCTGCGGCTGAGAACCTCGATTTCGAAAAGGCCGCGTCTCTCCGCGACATCCTCCAAAACCTCGAAAAAACCCTTTCACCCACCCGCCAGTTCGCCCGCGGCCGCGGCGTCCAGACCACCGTAAAGCCCACCGAAGACCTCGCCGAACTCGGCGAAGAACTCCACCTCGCCGGCCCCCCGCGCGTCATGGAGTGCTTTGATATTTCTAACGTCTCCTCCAACCACATCGTCGCCTCCATGGTCCGCTTTACCGATGGCAAACCGGACAATCAAAACTACCGCCGCTACCGGATCCGCACCGTCGAGGGCCAGGACGACTTCGCCTCGATGGCCGAGGTCATCCGCCGCCGTTACTCACGCATTCTCATGGAAAATGCTGCTGCTAACACTTCAGACGCCGAGTTCTCCCAAGAAAATCTTGTCGAGTCCCAACGCCGCCTTGCACGGGAAGGGCGCGCAAAAATCATCCTCCCTGACCTCGTCATCGTCGATGGAGGAAAAGGCCAGCTGGGCATGGCCGTTAGGGAACTCAAAGCCCTCGGCCTGCATGATCTGCCCGTCGTTGGCCTCGCCAAGCAGCACGAAGAAGTCTTTGTCCCCGGTCGTGCCGAGTCCATCCGGATCCCCCATGATCGTGGAGCGCTGAAGCTGCTCCAGCGCATCCGCGATGAAGCTCACCGCTTCGCGAACGGCTACAACGCCCTGCTCTATCGCCGCAGGATGAAGGAGAGCCTACTCGACGACTGCCCCGGGGTATCGCCGGCCAAGAAGAAGCTCTTGTTAGAGAAATTTGGCAGTGTCGCCCGTTTGAAAAAAGCCACGTACGAAGACATTGCCCAGCTCCCTGGCATTTCCCAAAAACTCGCCGTCACGCTCTTGGAATTTCTCCAGCGCAACGACTGACGAAAAAAGGCCGCCTCCTCAAGGGAAGCGGCCGATTTTACAAGATTCAAAAACCTGCTCAGTTGGCAGCCACCACTGCCGGAGCAGGCTGGATGACATTCACGCGGCGTCCTTCTTTATCGAAGAAGACGCGGCCATCGACGAGTGCGAAGAGCGTATGATCCCTGCCGCAACCGACGCCCAAGCCTGGATGGACCTTGGTGCCGCGCTGGCGGATGATGATGTTCCCGGCGATCACGGCTTGGCTGCCGAATTTTTTCACGCCGAGGCGCTTGCTGCGGGAATCGCGACCGTTCTTGACGGAGCCTTGTCCTTTT
>JANPAU010000374.1:0-2351 GCA_031430055.1 Akkermansiaceae bacterium
GCCGTCGGCTCCTTGCTGGATCTCAAAATCAAAACCCCGGAAGGCGACATGGTGCCAGTGTCCACCTTCACCAGCCTCGAAGCGACCACCTCGCCGCGGACGCTCAACCGCTTCCAGCAACGTAACGCGGTGAAAATCTTCGGCGGGGTCCAGCCGGGCGTCACCAAGGAGGCTGGGTTGAGGGTGCTCGAGGATGCGGCGAGAAAGGTGGCTCCTCCCGGAATGACGATCGATCACGCCGGGGAATCCCGCCAAATCCGCAAGGAAGGCTCCGCGCTGGTGGTCACGCTCGGCTTTGCGATCGTGCTGATCTATCTGGTGCTCGCAGCCCAGTTCCGCAGCTTCCGAGATCCGCTTATCATCCTTTTCGGCTCGGTGCCGCTTGCCATCTCCGGGGCCTTGATTTTCACGTTCATGGGCTTCACCACCATCAATATTTACTCGCAAGTGGGCCTGATCACGCTGGTCGGTCTGATCGCCAAAAACGGCATCCTAATCGTCGAGTTCGCCAACGAGCTTCAAGCCAAGGGGCTCGAAAAAATCGCCGCGCTGCGCGAGGCCGCGCTGACCCGCCTGCGGCCGGTGTTGATGACCACTGCGGCGACGGTTTTCGGCCATGCGCCGCTGATTTTCGTCACCGGGGCCGGGGCGGAGTCGCGGAACAGCATCGGCATCGTGCTGGTCGCCGGGATGATTGTCGGAACCTTGTTCACCTTATTCGTGGTGCCGGCTTTTTATTCGATCATCGCTGAGCGGCATCGCCCAGAGGAGGAAATCGAAGCCGGGGCATTGGTGGTGAGCGAGCAATGAGTTCTCGTTTCCTAAGTGGGGAATTGATACAAAATCGCGTGGTGCGCGGGATGTTAGGATTTCTATGGGGAACGTTCTTGCTGGTTGCCACGGCGCGGGCGCACGTGGTGTCGCAAATTTTCGGCGAGTGGAAAGCGGCGAAAACCTGGGAAATCGAGGTGCTCTTCGATGCAGGCTACGCGGTGCCCGAGTGGCGGGAAGACGTGCAGGTGGCAGCGCCGACGCGCGAGTGGTTAGTGGCAATGGGTGAGAATGGTTGGACTCCCTTGCGGCGTGAGGCTGAGCGCTATCTGCGAGAAAGTCTGCAACTCAAATCCGGTGGGAAGATCTCGGAGTGGACCATCGAGTTCCCTGATTTTGCAAAGACTCCGCCGGATTTTCCTGAACTGCTCAATGAGGGCGCTTATTTCCGAATGCGGATCGTGGGGACAAATCCATTGCAGAATGACGCGGCGATTTCATGGGCTGCGGGCAAGCGGCCGTCATTGATTTTACAAATGCCGGGAAAGAATGCGGGATTTCTAACGCTCACGCCCGGGCAAGTGCTGCCGCTACCGGGAATGGGTCATGAGTTAGGTCGGCCGTCATGGGTGGAGTCATTTCGTCAGGGCTTTTTACATGTGCTGCCAGCGGGCTTGGATCACGTGTTGTTTGTGCTGGGTTTATTCTTCTACCAGCGCAAGTGGCGACCGCTGCTGTGGCAGTCCTTGGCCTTCACGCTGGCTCATACGGTGACGCTTGGTCTAGCAGCAGCGGGCATCGTGCAAGTTTCCGGGGCGTGGGTGGAGCCGGTGATCGCGCTGAGCATCATCGTGATCGCGCTGGAGAACTTACTGCCGGTGAAGGTGGCGGGTTATCGTGTGCGCTTGGCGCTGGTTTTTGGATTTGGTCTGATCCACGGTCTTGGATTCGCCGGGGCCTTGGCGGCGTGGTTGAAACCGGGTGATGGGTTCCTCACGGCTCTGATGAGTGCAAATCTCGGCGTGGAGGCGGCGCAGGTGACCTTACTGAGCGCTGCTTGGTGCCTCACTCTGGGATGGTATCGCGGTAAGGCCTATCACCGCGTGCGTTGGATTTGCTGCGTGACCATCGCGGCGACAGGAAGCTTTTGGTTCCTCGAGAGAACTGGCGTTCTGACTATTTTCCAAAGGTAAAATCGACGCCTTTTCGGCTCCAGCCCTTGATGATGTCTGCCTCAAGCTGCTCAAAAGTACGGCCGTCTAACAAAACATCAAGTGGGGCATCGCCTTCTTTATTCTCATGAAGTTTTTTAAGGAACGCTTTGATCCGCTTGGCATCACCCTCGCCATCAAGATAGAGGAAATAGGTGGTGATGAGTAAGCCGCACCCGTAGTTGATTTGAGGATTTTCTAAAAATTCCGAGTAGTCTTGGAGCATGAATGTCTTGAGGGCGGGCAGGTTAATCTTGGTGCCGAGGGCTCTGCCACCCATATCCTTGGAGCCGTAGCCGGTGGCATAGTCGAAGATATCCTTGATGTTTCCACGCACCGCATACGACCCAGCCCGATAGGGAGTGATCG
>JANPAU010000375.1:0-4740 GCA_031430055.1 Akkermansiaceae bacterium
GTATGGAAGCCCGAAAAGACTCCCATACCCATTTTTTTCAGATGCTAAAGCATTGTGCCACAAGAACTCACGAAGTCTGGGACAGGCTCTACATATTCCGTGAAATCAACACTCTCTTCCCCGGCACTCCGCCTTGCACACTCCGGCCCACTCTGATTTCCTCTCCTCCCCCGCGCGCAAATTTACTTTCCTCATGTTCTACATCACCACCGCCATCGACTACACCAACAGCGCACCCCACATCGGCCACGCCTATGAAAAGGTCCTTGCCGACGTGATTGCCCGCTACCGCCGCCTCCGGGGCAATGAGGTTTACTTCCTAACGGGCGTCGATCAGCACGGCCAGAAAGTCCAGCAGGCCGCCGAAAAGGAAGGGATCTCCCCAACGGAGTTCGTCGAGCGCACGACCGGCAGATTTTCTAGCCTCTGGCAGAAACTGGGCGTCAATTACGACGGCTGGGCCCAAACCATCGACCCTCGCCACAAGACCTGCGTCAGAGCCATCCTCACGACCCTCAAGGAACAAGGGCAGCTCTACAAAAAATCCCATTCCGGCTCCTACTCCGTCCGGCAGGAACAATTTCTCCAAGACCGCGACCGCGACGAAAATGGCAATTTCGGCCCGGAGTGGGGCGAAGTCGTCGAGATCGCAGAAGAAAATTGGTATTTCAAACTCAGCGACCACACCGACTGGCTGAAGACCTTTCTCGAAAACCACTCCGACATCATCATCCCTGCCTTCCGGAAAGCCGAACTGCTCAACGCGCTCGAAAAAAACTCCGGCATCGACCTCTGTATTTCCCGCCCGAAAGAACGCCTGCAATGGGGCATCGAACTTCCCTTCGATGAAGATTACGTCACCTACGTTTGGTTCGATGCACTCATCAACTACATCTCCTTCGCCGGCTATCAGGCGGCTGAAAATTCCGGGCTGCCGGATTTCGAAACGATCTGGTCAGACCGACCGGTGCACATCATCGGCAAGGACATTCTCATCCCCGCGCACGGGATTTACTGGTTATGCATGCTCCACGCCATGGGTTTTTCCGACGATACAATGCCGCGCCTGCTCGTCCATGGCTTCTGGAACGGCCTCGGCGGAACCAAGATGTCCAAGTCCACCGGCAACGTCGTCGATCCCGATGAACTAGCAGAAAAATTTGGTATCGAAGCGATCCGCTACTACCTCATGCGCGACATCGTGACCGGCAAGGATTCGGACTACGACATGGACCGCCTCGTCATGCTCTTCAACACCGAGCTTGCGAACGAACTCGGCAACCTCTGCAACCGCGCGCTCAACATGAGCCAGCGCTTTACCGAAGGTGTCCTCCATCACGGTGGTCCACTCAGCCCCGATGATACCGCGCTGCAAACTTCGCTCACCGAGTCGACCCGCGCCTATCAAGTCGCGATGGACGACTTCGACATTTCAAAAGGCCTCGAAGCACTTAGCCGCCACGTCGTGCATTGCAACCAGTATGCCGAGCGCATGAAACCGTGGGAACTTAACAAGAACCCCGAAAACAAAAACCGCCTCGCCACCGTGCTCTATCACCTAGCAGAAAGTGTCGCTCATGCCTCGGTCTTACTCTCCCCGATTCTGCCGGACGCCGCCGCCAAGCTCGCGGCTCAGATCAATTTACCCGCGCTCACCACTCTCAAGCTCGCCGATCTTCGTTGGGGCTTGCTTCCAGACGGTCACCCTATCGAGAAGCCAACTCCCATCTTCCCACGTATCGTCGTTGAGCCGACTCCTAGCTAACAGCTCAAGCTGATGGCAAGTTCAGACAAGCGATCATTCCACCGCCATCCGCAGGAGTAAGCGAAATAGTGCCGCCGTGAAGTTCTGCGGTTTCCCGGACGAGCGTCAGCCCGAGACCGGTACCCTTGCGCTTGGAAGTATGATGCCGTAGCGAATAGAAACGCTCGAAAACCTTTTCCCGCGCATATTCCGGAATGCCCGGGCCATGATCACGAATCGTAAGCTCAACACGATTTCCTATCAACGTCACGCCGATCTCGACGGCGCTACCCTGCGGTGCGAAGTCGATCGCGTTCTCCAACAGATTTGTCACCGCAGCTCGCAGGATAAAAAACTCACCCGCGACTTGCACGGGGGTGAGTTCGCTCGATTCGACCAGCGACACTCCCGCGACATCCGCCAAGGGGCGGGCTTGGTCGATAGCACGGACGACGATGGCGCGGAAGTCAAGAGTCTCCGGCTTCTCCAAATTGGCGCGCCCCTCGATGGCCGAAAGTTCTAGCAGGCGATTGATGAGCCGCTCACTGCGAGCCGTTTCCGCCCGGATGTTTTCCAGGAAACGCTTGCGATCCTCGATTGGCATTTCCTCGTCCAGCAACTCCGCAGCACCCCGGATGGCAGCCAACGGGCTCTTCATCTCATGAGTGAGCGTTTGAATGTAGCGCTCCGCATAACGGCGACCTTCCAACACATCACGCATCGCGTCGAGCGCATGAGCGAGGGTGTTCACCTCACGCCCAATCCCAATCTTCGGCTTGGCAGGCCTCTCACCGCGCTCGATGGCCCGCGCATACTCGGTGATTTTCCCGATCGGGTGAAACAACCATAAAAACACAACTCCGATGAGAAACAAAATCCCGCCGCCAATGAGAGCGCAGGCCGTATAGATGATCCGCCGCCGTTCCCGAACGAGTGGGAGCACATCCGCCTGAGGTTTATAAACCGTGAGCACCCCTTCCGGCTTCATCGAATCCCCCACCGGTGCGCCCACATAGAGCACCGAGGTAGTGGAGTCCTTTTCATTATCCCGGCTACTGCGTGCGCCGTAGTGACCGGCAAGCGTGAACGCTACATCCCGCTTTGAGAGATAATTTTCCCCTTCGCGACGGCCGTGGTTAGAATCGAAAATGACAATACCCTTGGAGTCCGTGAGATAGACATGAACGCCGATGTTCCGCTTCAAGTGTTCAAATATTTTCGCCTCCAGCACCCGGGCATGAGCCCCGGCGAAGGCACCACGAAGCTCATCTGATTTAAAATTATTTTCATGCACATCCTTTTCCACGACCTCCGCGAGGACGTTAGCGATGTCCACCATCACTTCTTCCGTCGCTTGGAAAGTCTGCGGCTCAACCTCAGCCAAGAAATGTCGCGCCAGTTGATAGAATCCAAGCGTGATGATAAAGGCGATGAAAAACAGAGTGACCCGAGTGAAACGCATGGCTCAAAAGGATAACAAATAACCCAGCCCACGGCGAGTCTGAATCAAGTCCTCCGCTCCGATCCGGACCACTCGTAACTTGGCACGGATGGACTTCACATGAGCATCGATCGTCCGATCCGTCACGGCTCCGGGGTCCTGCCAGGCGTGTTCGAGCAACTGATCGCGGGTGAAGACGCGGCCCGGTTTTTCCAACAGCACGAGCAATAACTTATACTCATGAGCCGTGAGATCGAGCGCTTCCCCGTGGCAATGGATCCGCATCGCCGAGCTGTCGTGATGGAAAATCCGAGAACTTCCCACTGCCGGATTGGCCTGAGGCAACGGCGTAGCCGTCTGTGAGCGGCGGAGGATTGCACGCACCCGAGCGACAATTTCACGCGGGGAAAAAGGCTTGGTCACGTAGTCGTCTCCACCGAGCTCAAGCCCGAGGATTCGATCCACCTCTCCATCACGAGCAGTCAAGAAAAGCACTGGAATCGATGATGTCTCGCGCAGGCGGCGGCATACATCCAAGCCCGTCATATCAGGCAGGCCGATGTCGAGAATGGCGAAATCAAAAGTTTCCTTCTCCACCGCAGCCAGCGCTTGCGCTCCAGTGAGGGCATGAATGACCTCGAAGCACTCGGTTCCGAGGGCATAAACAAGGGTGTCGGCAATTGCCGGTTCATCTTCGACGAGTAGGACGCGGGGCATTGCTGGATTTGAGCCCGTCTCTGTGAAATGCCAATGAAGAAAGCGTGAAATTTCAGGAGGGTTCCGTCAGAAGAAAGGTAAGTCAGCGAATTTCACCACTTGCCAGAATTTCAAAACTCCGCATCTTGGCGCTCTGATGCCCCTCATTTTCCTCATTCTCGCCTGTGTCATGTGGGCGCTGAGTTTCCCGCTGATGAAGGCTCTCCATCTTGAGCAGACATCCCGCCTGCCCGGCGTCTCCAGTGTATTTCTTTCTTCGTGGATGCAGTTCGCCCGCTTCGGCCTTGGCGCGGTGATGCTCTTGCCATTCGTGTTAGGACTCAAACGACCTACCCGCAATGAAATCCGCCAGGGCATGACCATCGCGCTTTGGGGCGGAGCGGGCATGTGGTTGCAAGCCGACTCCGTCGCATACACCGACGCATCCACCTCAGCGTTCCTGACTCAAGCCTACTGTATTTTTCTCCCGCTTTGGGCCTGCCTGCGCACTCGCAGGATGCCGGGTTCACGGGTGATCCTTTCCACTTTGATGGTCATCACCGGTGGCGCGATTCTAGCCGGCCTGCGGCCCGACAATCTCCAACTCGGGCGCGGTGAAATCGAAACCCTTTGCGCCGCATTTCTCTTCACCTTCCAAATCCTTGCCCTGGAAAATCCAAGATATGTTGGTAACCGAGGGACTTCGGTCAGCTTCGTCATGTTCCTCGGCATTGCGGTGTTATTTATACCCGTTACCGCGTTGGTCGCACCCGATATGGAGAGCTGCTTCAAGGCTGGCGCATCGTTCCCATCGTTCATCCTCGTCGCTGGGCTGGCACTGTTCTGCTCGGTAGGAGCC
>JANPAU010000376.1:0-3530 GCA_031430055.1 Akkermansiaceae bacterium
CTTCAAAAAATCATCGAACTCCGGCTCGACACCTGCGGCAGAACCAACAAGTGGGTTTGATGAATGGCGGCGCCCCCGGCCGGTTAGAGCGGACCTCACCAATCCTTGCGATAGTCGCGGCGGACGAAGGAGCTGGCCTCGGCGAGGTCGAACTTCAGCTCGGGACTGTTCCAGGCGAGCGTGGTTTTCGGGAAACGCGAGGCGATTCCTCCCAGCAGGATGGCTTCGGTGAGCGGGCCGGCGTAGGCGAAGTCCGCGCTGGTCGTACCATTGCCCCGGCAGGCTTCGATGAACTGTTCCCAGTGATTGACTCCAGCGACACGTGGAAGCTGATAGTCTTTAAATTTTTCAAGCGGAAAAAGTGACAGGCGGCTGGGGTGTGGGAGCAGCATTACGCCTTCCGTGCCGACGAAAATGGTGCCTTGGTCGGGGAATTCTTTACCCTCTAGCAGCGCGATGATTTCTTCGGGAGGTCTGGCTTGGCCATCATACCAAGTGACTGCCAGCGGCTCGCCAGTCGTCATTGGCGTGCTGTCGAAGGTGTAGATAACTTTTCCATCCACCGCCCAATTCCATGCGTTAGGAGTCGGGCCTTCGGAACGGACGGAAACGGGAGCTTTGAGCTTCAGCCCCTCGAAAATGGGGTCCAAAATGTGACATCCCATATCGCCCAGGGTGCCGGTGCCGAAGTCCAGGCGTTTACGCCAGTTCCCCGGGTGATAGTAGCTATCGCCGATGAAAGGACGTTCGGCGCCCACACCCAGCCAGAGATTCCAGTCAAAGTCAGCAGGCACCGGATCGACCCGGTCGGGACGGTCTGATGGATCGCCCCAAGTCTTGGACGACCAGGTGTGGACGTCCTTAATCTTGCCGATGGCACCGTCCTGAAGGACGCGCACCGCCATGCGATAGTAAGCGGTGGAATGCACCTGGATGCCCATTTGCGTAACGACTTTCTGCTGCTTCGCCAGCTCGGTCATTTGGCGGACTTCATGCAGGCCGTGCGCGAGAGGCTTCTGGCCGTAAACATGTTTGCCGAGTTGCATCGCGGCCATGCCCATGGGTGCGTGCATATGATCGGGCGTGCCGATGTTAACGGAGTCGATGTTCTTCGCCTCCTTGTCTAGCATCTCACGCCAGTCTTTGTAGAAGCGGGCGTTGGGAAACCGTTTACGAGCTTCCACCGTCTGGGCGAGGTCCACGTCGCAGATGGCGACGACCTCGACGTTCTTGAGGTTCGCGATCTGGGAGAGGTCGGACCAGGCCATGCCACCCGCGCCGAAGCTGGCATGGCGAAGCTTGTCGGGTGCAGCTTGCGCGAAAAGGTTAGTGCTGACAAACGGGGCGCTTGCCGCCGTGGTTCCTAGCAATTTGAGCAACGAGCGGCGGGTGTAATGGGGATGATTTTTCATAGTAGCAGATAGGTTAGAGTTTAACGGTCACGCCGCTGCGGATTGATTGCTCCTCGGCCTCGCAGATCTCCAAGGCGGTGATGCCATCATCCGCAGTGACGATGTTTGGTGGCCGGCGATTGGCGACGCATTGCAAGATGTAGTCGATTTCCATCGTGTAGCCGTCGCCGTCCTCGGTCTTCACCACGCATGGCGACCCGCCGGTTTCGGTGACTAACAATTTTTCCGTCCCGCGTGCCAGGTCGAAGTCCACGGTGGCGTGCTCGCAGTGAAGCGTGTAGGCCATGTTGAATCCCTTCTTCAGGAGCCAGCTGCCTTCCGCATGGACCACCGGGCCATCCGGGTAGCGATACTGGGTGACAACGTGGTGGATCGAGCCGGTGGAATCCGCCACGCCGGTGGAGAAAACGTCCGCTGGCCGACCGAACAGATAATTGACGAAATCGGTGTCATGGATGTGAAGATCGAACAATGCGCCGCCAAGGTCGAGGCCGCCGGAGTAGGTGCCTTGCGGGCTCCAGCCGGGCAAGGCCGAGACGCGCCGAAAGCTGGCAGCGAGAACTTTCCCATAGGTTTTCTCCGCCACCGCTTGCTTGAGCCAGCTCCAGCCGGGCCAGAATCTCATGCACATAGCTGGCATCAGGAATCCCGGCGAGTCTGCAGCCGCTTTGAGAATCTCTCGCGCCGCCGCCGCAGTCCGGGCGAGGGGCTTCTCACAGATGACATGCTTGCCCGCACTCAGCGAGGCGATGACTTGCTCGGGATGCAGCGGCGTAGGCGTACAAATATCTACCAACTGCACTTCCGAATCTGTGAGCAGATCCTCGAGCTTACTGTAAAATCTAACCTCTTGGCCAAGGTGGATGTCGGCGGAGTCCTTGATGTTGCCGGCGATGCCTTTGATGACACCCTTTTCAGGGGCTCGCTTGGTATCACAGACGGCAATGACACGGGCTGAAGGATTGGTAAGGTAAGTGCGGAGATGGGTGATTCCCATGAAGCCGAGGCCAACGACGGCTACGTTCACGGGGGGTGTGGCGCTGGGAGTTGCTGAATCGGGCATGGGGTCTGTCACTTGAATTCTTACGACACACTAGCGGATTTCCACGGTGGTGCCGGGGCGGATGAGCGTCGGCAGGCGGACAGCGTCCCAGTTGGCGAGGCGGATGCAGCCGGAGCTGCGGGCGCGGCCGATGGTCTCTGGATCGGAGGTGCCGTGGAGGCCGATGCCGGGCTTGCTGAGGCCGCACCAGAACACACCTACAGGACTGTTAGGCCCGGGTGGAATGTTGAGTGATTCGGAGTCGGCACTGCGTTTTCCAGTATCGAGGAGTTTCTGGTCATAGCGCCAGTGGGGGAGCTCGACGGAATTTTTAACCTCCCAAGTGCCGAACTTGATGAACTGCGGCTTGCCCGGGGTGATGGGAAACGAGGCGATGAGTCCGCGGTTAGGGCGGGTGGCCGTGGAAATGGTAGTCGTGCCGGGCTCGGCGACGATCATGGCAGGCGGTGCAGCTTCGAAGATGCGGACTTGGTTGATTTTGGTGTCCACGACGGCGTGACGCTGGCTCATGACTTCGTCCAATTTATAGCCGGCACCGGTTAGGCTCTCGATGATGAAGGGGTTCACATTCGGTACGATGATGGTATCGCGTGGCTTGAGGTTGTTGATTTTTGTGCTGCCATTCAGGGTGGTGAGATACTCGATATCACAGTGGTAACGCTCGGACATGAACTCAGCGAAGCTGCGGTAACTCATGCGCTTGCGCTTGGCCTGCAGCGCTTTTTTCGTCGGCAAGGTTCCATCGACCCAAGCGCTTGCCGCGTCGGGAACGATGGCGATGGCGAGCGGATTTGGGACCGCCTTGCGGGCTGCGGTGTTGACGGCGACCCAGTCGTTGACAGGGTAGCCCTTGACTTCATTCCAGGATTGCACGGCGAGTTCGGTGAATTGGCCGGGTTTTCCATCGATCACGCCAGGCCCGAATCTCGCTTCATCGAGGAAAATCTGCAGGCGGACGGCATCGTCGCCAGTGGGTTTTATTTCCAGTGGCGATGGTGGGGAGACGGTTTCGATGGGGGTGGCTTTTACGACCGGCGGAGCAGGTTTGACCAAGA
>JANPAU010000377.1:0-3818 GCA_031430055.1 Akkermansiaceae bacterium
CGAACTCCGCTTCCAGAGCCTCCGCCATATTCATCTGCGGTCGAACAACTCCCTTGCCCACCTCCGCCCAACCGCTCTTCCGGCCCAGCGCCAACCCCATTGTCCTTCGATAAATCCGCGAAACATCCTTCCATAGCTCCGCCTCAAAGCCCGCACCCTGATGGCTCATGCACGAACGTACCAGACCCGCTCTGGCTTTCTTGCCATTCCCCTTCGGCCCTCCGCCCACCGCTTCGCCATAGCTGCTCCAGCGATACTCCGCCGGATCGGAAACCATCCCCGCTCTCACTGGATTCAAATCAATATAGGCGGCTATCGTCCGCGCCGCGATCCCACTTTCCACGATTACGCTCTTGTAACGCTCCTCCCACAAGGTCCCGCTACGCTGGTGCATGCGGTTGAACCAACGGGTGAAACACTGTAAAAGCATTTTCATGAATTCACTCAAATCATGCATTCGGTAGGTATAGCGGGCATGAATCCCTGCCACCCCCGCTTCATCGCCCGCCGCCCGTGCAACTGCGATTTCCTTCGCCACCACCGCAACCGCCCCCTCATGATAGATTGCTGACAAACGTTTCAAAAGCTCATCATCACTCAGTCCCTCTTCCCCCATTGGTGGCACCTCCAGCAAAATATGAAAGTGATTGGACATGACACAGTAAGAAAGCACCCGGCAGCCCGAGAAATTCTCATACATCCGCATGAACATCCTGAAATGTTCCCGCTCCGCATCAGCAAATACGCATCGCCTATCCACCACCCGGCTAATGCAGTGGTAAATCGCTGGCTTCGTTTCAGAATCCTTCCATGGGGCAATGAATCGTTTACTGCTCACCTCCTCACACTAACCACCGCCCGCCCCCCATGCGAGTCAAAAATTTACATTTTCTCTGGGATTTTGTATTTGGTCTCTCGAAACTGAAATAGCGGGAATCACTTTGCTGCTTCCTTCAGCTGGCTGAAACGTTCGCGCATCTCGGCGAGGCGCGATGCCTGCGCAGGATCGCTGGCCAGGTCGTTTTCCTCAAAGGGATCGGCGGCCACGTGGAAGAGCTGCTCAAGCTTGAAGTCGGGCCAGTAGAAATACTTCCAGTCCTTGCGCACCAGCGCCTCGGAGGCGGGGATCCTCTCTATGCTGCCGATGGGAGTGTGCTCGTAAAAGAACTCTTCGCGCCAGCGGGGCTTTTTCGCTGCTAGATATAGCGGCGCGATGTCTCTGCCCTGCATCGTGGCGGGTGCTTGGATACCAGTGGCAGCGAGGATACTCGGCGCGAGATCGACGTTGAGCGTGAAGTCGTCATTAGTGCCGCCGCGCTTGGACGGGTCCATGCGCGGGTCGCGCACGATGAGCGGCACCCGGATGCTTTCCTGGTGCGGATACCATTTGTCAGCGAGACCATGTTCGCCGTGGAAATAACCGTTGTCGCCAACGAAGATGACGAGCGTATGGTCGAGCACTCCCTGTTTTTTCAACTCTTCGATCAAGCGTCCACAGGTGGCGTCTAACTCGGTCGCGAGTCGGTAGTAATTCTTCATCATCTCTTGGTAATTCTCTGGCGTATCGAAGCGCCAACGCCAGCGCACGCGGCCTTCGTTCTTTTCGCTGGCGAGGAAGGGAGGCAGTTTGCGGAACGCCGCTTCGGTGGCGGTCTTCGGCACGGGGATCGTCACATTCTGATAGAGCGCCATACTCTCTGGCTGTGGCAAGAACTGCTTGGGATTGTCGTCCTCGGCGTGGGTGGCGATGAAGGCCAGCGTGAGACAAAACGGCTTGTCTGCCGGGCGAGCACGCAAAAAATCTAACGCATCGTTCTCGTTTTTCTTTGTGACGTGAATCTGAGTGCCGTCCGGCTGCTTGATCCAGTGTTTGCCGTAATACGAGCGACCGAAGTCGAAGTTCTGCTTGGGGAACTTGCCATTGTGCCACTTGCCGACGTGGCCGACGAAATAATTGTTAGCTCGCAGCAGCCCCGGATAGGTCTCCGCCCACGGCGTCTTGAAGTCATTCATGGCCAGATTTCCATGTCGTGACATCCATTGGCCGGTGAACAGACTCGCCCGGCTGACTCCGCAGATGGAGGTCGTGACGCAATTCTGGGTGAAGCGGAAACCGTCTCCTGCGAGACGATCGAGATTCGGCGTTTTCACCACCGGATTGCCCGCGCAGCCCAGCGTGTCGAAGCGCCAGTCATCGGCGTATAGGACTAGAACGTTGAGCGGCTTCACCGCGCTGGCGGCATGGCCTAGGCTTGTTAGGAAAAAAAAGACCGTTAAGAGATTTTTCATGAGTAGCGAGACAACTTGGATTTACCGTTCCCTGTCCACCACGAAACGGTAGCGACCGCCGCCAACTTTCACTCGATAGAGGGAAGGTCCGGGCCGCATCTGTCTCGCCGCCGATGATGCACGAGAGCCGTGCCATGCGGCGGGTGGGAAGCAGCATGCCAATGCATCCTGCTAATCCGAATTTCCTCATCTTGGATTTGTTGTGGAATGAATCCCCATCGCACTCGGATACCATGCAGGGAGCACGGTGGCCTCTTCATCGAATTGATTCAAAATGGGCGCCGGTACGTGGCGGCGGTGGACGATGATCGTGTAAACATGTTCGTCGAACCAGTCGTCGTGAAGCGTCCAGTATCCCTTGTCGCCCTGCGCGTCGCCCCAGCTGTTTTCGACCAGCCACTTACGAGTTTGTCCATCGGCTGCTAGATCCACGCCCATCAGCGCCATGGCATGGCCGGACGAGCCGGAGTGGAAGCGTATTCGATTGGCTTTGCTGATGCTCAGGTCGATGTTGAAGAGGGTTTCGTAATCAAACAGTCGATGCCTCATCAGGCCGAGTTCTACCGAGTGATCGAAGTCCATATTGACCGCGAACCACAGCGGCTCATTAGCGAGAATGGATGCCTTGGCGAGTTCCTTCATCGCCCCGGCGTCGATGTTGACGAAATGCATGGAGTCACTGCCGACGATGTTGCGCGCGCGGTCGAAGCAGTAGTGGCGATTCAGCTCGTTGAGCGGGTCGTTGTAGAGGCAGACAAACTCGGATAGTGGCCGTCCGACAAATTTTTTGTAGAACGACTGTGGGGTATAGCGCTCCAGCGGAGTAAGACGTTGATTTTTAGCGCTGTGTAATTCACTGGCATCTGCATCCTTGGATTTTTCGCTTTCCTTGATGGGATAGCGCCACTCGAACGCGGACGGAGGTTCGCCGAAGTGGATGACGAGCAAGCGATAGACTTCGGCGAGCACTTTGTTTTTTTCGGCGCGCAAGGCATCGATTCCGCTGCCGTCGGCATGGTGGTCGAGGAGTCGGACTGCGCGGGAACGTAGCAGCCGGCCGAGAATTTCATTGAGCGTCTCGGTATTTTCGCTGGCATGGGTTTCCGGCATCGCCGAAAGCGGCATGACACCGTACTTACCGACCAACCCGACCAAATAATTCCACCATCCACCGTCGCCCAAGGTCCCCTTGTTGACGAGCTCCCAATCGCGGTCGAGGAAGTCCACATCGCGCAGTTCGATGATCGATTCCAGGTAGAGATTAGCCTTTTCCATTTTGTCCCAGAACTGGAGATAGGCGGTTGAAAATTCGAATGCCTCCATCTGGTGGTCGCGGATCACCTGAGGTCGCAGCACATTGAGGCCTGCGAACATCCAGCAGCGACCGGATTTTTTCTGGTTGGTGATTCCCTTGGTGAGGATGCGGTGGCTGAAGTGGCCGTCCTCCCCCCGGATACCGCCGCGATTGAGCGCCAGCGACTTGGTGTCGTTGTTGGTAACGGCATTGTGGCAGGCGAGGTCCGCAGCGT
>JANPAU010000378.1:0-2545 GCA_031430055.1 Akkermansiaceae bacterium
GTAAAGAGGTCACCAAATATCTGATTACTTCCTGACATCCCGTCGGGGTCAGATTCACAACACAAGACAAACAACATGAAAAAGATTATTGAATTCCAAACACACAAACCCGGCGAGCTGGAGCTCATCTCGCCGTTGCAACCGTTCACCCATGCCCCGTTCCGGGACCTGATCCTAAAGCCTGAATATGGGGGGCTGAAATACACACTGCCCAGGGGCACCTCCACATTCCGCATCCTGCCAGCGATCAAGGGAAATCCGGAATGGATGGCCCAGTTCGATGCCCTCAACCACGCAAATGGGAGGCATGCCCATCCGACGACCATCGAGGAGTCCGCCTCCAGCGTCTTCGACACGGCTGGGAAATGGCTGCGGAAAAACCAACCGGAGCTGACCTACAGCAAGTCGAACCCTACCGGCCACAAGCTCTGGGCCTCCCGGCTCGCGGCATGCTGGATCCTGGTTGATGGTGCGGAGCACCCCGAGCTGCGCATCCTCCTCGCCTCAGCGTTCGCTGGGTCGAAGCAAGGCGCAAAATCCGGACTGGGGCACCAAATCCTCGAACTCGTCCGCCAGAACAGCCAACTGCTCAACGCGGAAGAAGGTTACTATGTCAAGGTCACGAGGTCTTACCCGGCAGGCAGCAAGTTCCCGGAAACCCAACTTTCCGTGAATCGCACCGCCACTTCTTTGAACGAGTCCCTTGGGGAACTTTCGTCTCAAGACCTGAATCTCGTGTGCCCGATCGGAAACGCCATCAGGCAGATCGACACCGAGCACGAGTGGGCGCTGTTGGCAGACACCATCGGCCAAGACGTGACCGACAAGATTCGGGCAGCGTCGACGCCATAACCATTCACCCGAGGGAGGTGAAACAGATGCCTATCCACTAGGTATCGCAAGGGCCGGGCCGAGAGGCCCGGCCCTTGTTTTCGTTAGCTTGGTCTTCCCCCAAAATCCCCCGAGGGACTTCACCCCATTCCCGTTTCCCCCCGGGGAAAGGCGAGGGAGGTGTGGGGTTCTGGTTCGTTATCTCGAAGTCCAGCTTTGTCCAGGCTAAGCGGAAGGTGATCACACTGGGTTGGAAACTACACGGGTGTCGCGAGGTTTACCTTTAAGGTCCTGGGAGACGACGAGGATGCCTAAAAGGTGGCCGTCACTGGCCACGATCGTTCAGCCCATGCCTTGGGTGGCCTGGACTGTCAAGATTGAACCATTTTATCGCGAAATAGCGAGAAGAGCTTTTTCCGAAGCCCCGTTTCCGGCACTCCGGTTATGCGCCAATCCCTCATCCTTTGAGGGCCGAGCATCATGCCAGCGTTGCCCTCCTCAACTCATTCAAAACATTAAAATGTCAGAAACAAAATCCACGATCAACGAGACCATCATCCTTCCTTACCAACAGCCTGTCTTCGACCGCTTGTGCGCCACAGCGCGAGCGTGTATCTGTGTCGATCGTTTCTCTCTCGGTATCAAGCTGAGAACTAACTTCCTTCTGATAGGCCCAAGTGGAAGCGGTAAATCCCATATTGCGAAAGCGCTTTCTCACGAAATGCAGGTGCCATGTCTAACACTTGCCATTTCGGATTGGATCCTGTTGGGAAATTCAAATCGTGCCAATTTGGCCACGTGGCCCGCCATCTTCGAATTCATTGAGCGACATGCCCACATGCCGGGTATTATCATATTTATTGATGAATTAGATAAGTGTTCACATGATACTAACTACAACTCATTTTTGAGGGTTGAGATCCATGGGTTGGCCGACTATCGAATTCCGTGGAATCTCACCGACTCGGAGGGAGACGCGATTGAGCCGTCGCGCGTCGCTGCAGTGCAGCGGTTTCTGAGCCACAAGACGATGATTCTCGGCGGAGCCGCCTTCCAGGAAATTTGGGACCAGCGGTCGCAGCCGTCCATGGGATTCATCACTTCAGACACTGGGGAAGAATTGCCCGATTTGACCGAGCTGGTGAGGAAGATGCCCCGAGAAATCATCAACAGGTTTTCTAGCGATCTTTTCGTATTGCCAGCAGTAACCGAGGCCGACTACCGCCAAATGGTGGATGCAGTGGCCCAGCGGATTCCAGAAGTCTGGCGTGAACGATTTCTGGAGTTGGGACATGCTCAGATCGCCATTGCACTGCGGCACCAAAAGGGAGCACGGTATGTGGAGGAGATCCTGTTGGCTGCAATTGTCGCGGAACGCGCGAGCTTGGCGAATTTCGTTCCATTGCCGATACTGGCCGAAAGGGCTGATAAAGGGCCTGAGCCACTGGATATGCAGATTTTCTGATGGCTTCGGATGTTAGGCCTGACTCTTGGGATCCTGCCGCACGGGCACGCGGTGACCCGCTCGCCTTCAAGTTCGTCAAAACCCGAAGTCCCCCCGATACTAGGGAGTTGGAAGACTCATTCGTCTTTCGGCATTCTCGCCTCAATCCACTTGAAGCACCCCAGCGATGACAGAAGCACAAAAACAAACCAGAATCCACGAGCTGATGATGGCCGCAGACCACTATCGCGAAACCGGCGTGATCAGAGA
>JANPAU010000379.1:0-3112 GCA_031430055.1 Akkermansiaceae bacterium
GCGTAAAGGGCGATACTGCTCCCGCGCGCTGATGTCCCGATACGATTTCCAAATTCCCGTCACCTTCAAGCACCGTATTATTTTCACCCGGGACGCTTTTAATCCGCTGAACCACTCACTCGCCAATGTGTTGGCCGAGGACGGTGGTCGCCGGGCCATCGTCTTCGTGGAGGAAAATGTCGTTACCGCATGGCCAGAGTTACCCGATGGGATTCAAATGTACTTCAACGAGCTGGATTTGGAGTTTCAAGGAATTTCCGTCCTCCCCGGTGGAGAGGCAGCCAAAGCGGACGATCATCTGGTGCGCGACGTCTGGGCGGCAATCGATGCGTCCCACTTGGATCGCCATTCCTACGCGCTCGTCATCGGTGGTGGAGCGTTTCTCGATGCGGTCGGCTACGCGGCGGCTACGGCGCACCGCGGAGTCCGCTTGATTCGCTTCCCGACGACCACTCTCTCCCAAGACGACAGCGGCGTGGGGGTGAAATGTGCGATCAACTGCTTCGGTAAAAAAAACTGGGTAGGCGCATTTTCAGTGCCTTATGCGGTGATCAACGATTTTAAATTTTTGCACAGTCAGGATGAGGAAACTCGCCGTGGAGGACTGATCGAAGCGGTGAAAGTCGCCTTGGTGAGAGATGCTGGATTTTTCGAATGGATCGAGGCGAATCTGACCGCGCTCGCCGCGATGGAACCGGAATCACTCGAAGCATGCGTCGAAAAGTCTGCGCTGCTCCATGCCCATCACATCGCGACCGGGGGAGATGCGTTTGAAAGCGGGTCCAGCCGACCGCTGGATTTCGGCCACTGGGCGGCGCATAAATTGGAGGCGATGACCCACTACCAACTTCCTCATGCCCCAGCTGTCGCGATTGGTCTGGCACTCGACACTCTGTATTCCGCTCGCTGCGGCTTGCTGAAATTCTCTCTCGCCGAGCAAATCCTGCGAGTGCTCGATGGCTTGCAACTCGCAATTTACCACCCCGCGCTCGATTGGCGGGATGACACTGGCCGCCGCCGCCTGCTCGATGGGCTGGATGAATTCCGTGAGCACTTGGGCGGGGAGTTCACCGTGCTCTTGCTCGCCGATATCGGCATCGGCACCGATGTCCATTCCCTCGATGAAATGTTGCTCGGTGATTGCATCAACGAGCTAAAAACCCGCTGGGAGAGCCAAGTCTGAGGGGCGTCATCGTGCTTGCAATTGCTGGAAAGCCGCGCCTATTTTTTTAGATGCATTTCCGCTCAATCACTCAGCTATTGATTTTTTCAGCACTTACCGTCTCCGTCCGCGCTGCCGTATCGCTGCCGTCTGACAACTCCGCCGCCGTCCCCGCTGCCGCAGAAGGACCGGCGAAGGAGGCCATGGAAGCTTTCCAAGCAGGTCGTCACGCCAAGGCGGTCGAACTCGCGAAACCTCTCGCTGAGCAGGGAAATACGGACGCACTCTATCTCTTGGGATTTGCCAGCGAATCCGGCAAAGGACTTGAAGCGTCCCGCGACAAAGCCCTTGAATATTATCGCAAGGCCGCCGATGGAAAACACAAAGACGCGATTTACCGCCTCTCTTTCATCCTTCTCGCCTCCGACAAGGAAGATGAGCGCGAACAAGCGCGCCAAGCTCTCGAGACCGCCGCCAAGGATGATCCCGCAGTGGCTGGCCGCATCCTTGGTGAAGCCTACCTCCGTGGCCGCCTCACCCCCGCCGCCGATCCCGACAAAGCGATCTTCTGGTGGAAACGCGCTGCGGACGCCGGCGACATCGCCTCCTTGTTGCTCGTCGCCCGCTTTTATGAAGGACAATTCGGTTTCCCGGAACTCAAGAATCCCAAAGAATCCCTCGCCAACTACGCCAAAGCCGCAGGCTTGGGGGATGCCGGTGCCATGGCAGCTCTCGGGTCCCGCCTGCTGAGTGGCGATGAAAAACTGCGCGACGAGGCCAAAGGCCGTGAGTGGCTCAAAAAAGCCATCACCGCAAAGGAATACAGCGGCTACCTCGCCCTCGGAGACTACGAGGAAAACGTCAAAAAGAACCTCACCGCCGCCCTCGCCGAGTATGAGCGCGGCAAGGACGTCGGCCAAATCGATTGCATGCTCCGTACCGCCGACTTTTACATCCAGGGCAAGGGCGTGGAAAAAGACCCCACCCGCGGCCTCGCGCTCCTTAAAAAAGCGGCCGAAGCAGGTAGCCCTGTCGCCAGTTTCCGCCTCGCCGTAGCGGCGCTTTCCGGCGAAAAGCCCGATCTCCTTGGTGGCTACAAATACTTGCTCGCCGCCGCAACTGGAAACCTCGGCGAGGCTCAAAACGAACTCGGCCTTCTTTACCTTTCAGGAAAACTCGCTGTCGCCGATGCTCCAGCCGGTGTCGCTTGGCTCACCCGTGCGGCCCAAGGAGGCTCCGCTCAAGCCCAGAACAACCTCGCCACTCTTTACGAGCGAGGCGCTGCCGGACTCCCTCAAAACCTAGAAAATGCCGGGCAGCTCTATTCGCTGGCCGCGAATCAAGGCAACGCTGCCGCGACCCTCGCGCTCGCCCGTTTGATCACCGAAGGCATCGGCACCAAGGCCGATCCCGTCAAAGGCTGGGCCCTTGCAAGCCTTGCCCAAGAACGCGGCGACGAGAGCGCCAAGAAAATGGTCGACGAAATCTCCGCCAAACTCGACGACAAGCAGAAAATCGAGGCAAAAAAACAACTCGAAGATATCAAGTCGGGTAAAACCACCGAAACGAAACCCGCAGCCACTACCCCGGCAACGGCTCCAGCAGCTACGCCGAAAAAGCCCAAATAATTCGCAGCTCGCTACCAAGTCCGCCACGATTCACCTTGCAAAACAAAACGCCCGTTCCTCTGTGAAGAGGCCCGGGCGTTGTTGAAATTAGAGGCTTGAATGATGGGAGGCTTACCAGCCGTCGCCACCGCCGCCGCCACCTTTGTAGCCGCCGCCACCGCCGCCGCCTTTGTAGCCGCCGCCACCGCCACGACGATCTCCGCCGCCGCCGTAGCCGCCACCACCGCGACGATCTCCGCCGCCGCCACCGCCACCGTAACCGCCGCCACCGCCGCCGCCGCCACGGCGTTCACCGCCGTAGCCGCCGCCACCACCACCACCG
>JANPAU010000380.1:0-19401 GCA_031430055.1 Akkermansiaceae bacterium
CCGGACGCTTACCTTCAAGCACTTCCACTTCCACCTCATCGCCGATGCGTGCACCGAGGACCTTGGCGAGCATTTCTGACATCAGCAGCCCATCTTCCGGCATCGTGATGGCGTTACCACTCCCGTCTAGCAGGCGATTGAGATTTGCCTCTGGGGCGATGCCGGTGACGGAAAGTTTCCGGTGGCGGTGGGCGAATTTCAAACGCGCCTGCACGCTGCGAATCGGCTCGGCGCGGATCACGCCGGGAAGGTGTTCCAGATCATGGAAGCTGCGAGCTGAGCCAGGTTCTCTGAGGAAAACGGCCACATCTTGACGTTGTTGGCTGTTCCACTGGAAGGTTAGCAAGTAGTCGATGCTGTCACTCATGGCACCGGGCAACACCATGAGTCCCGTGGCAAGCGCGAGCCCGGCGGAGGTGAAAACTGCCTGCCAGGGCCGACGCTCGATATTACGCAATGCCATTCGGAAAGTAGGGCTGAAAAAGCGGGTGAGACCGATACGCTCGAATAGCGAGGGCTTAAAATCTGCCGGCGGCTCCGGGCGCATGGCTTCTGCGGGAGGGAGTTTTACCGCCTGCCAGACGACGCTGAGAACGCCCAGCACCGAGGCTCCCAAGCTAATGAAAAGTGCCAGCCCGAGGGCGCTGTAATCCATCGTGAAAACCAACGAGGGAAAGCGAAAAAACAAGGTATATAGATCTACCAAGCCCGCACCGAGCAACCGACCACCGATGCCACCGATGAGGGTTCCTAAGGTGCCGATGACGAGAACATACTTCATGTAATGCACGCCGACTTGCCGCGAAGAATAGCCGAGTGCCTTCATCTGCGCAATTTGCTCGCGCTGGAGCCGGACGATGCGCGCCAGCACCGCATTCACCATGAAGGCGGCGACGCTGAGGAAAACTAACGGATATGCGACGGACAAGGATGTGAGCACCCGCAGTTCGTCATCGAGCCGTTGCGCAGACGGCTGCTCCTCGCGAGTGAAAGCGCCGCGAGCACCGTAGGGCGCGAGGAGGCGGTCCATCTCCTCGATCACGGGTTCTGGCGCGGCACCAGGAGCCAGGTCGATGACGACATCATTGAACGCTCCATCCATGTCATAAGCCACCGCCAGGGCGCGGTAGTTCATCCAGATGACGCTGAAGCGCTTGTGGTCGGGTAGGGTTTCTCCAGCCCTGGCTTCGAACACGTATTCGGGCGAGAGGCCGATGCCGCAGATTTGCAAAGTTTCTCGCCTTCCGTTGATCACTGCGACGAGCGAGTCGCCGGGTTGCAGGCCGTTGGCATTGGCAAACGATTCACCTAACACGACTTCACGCCGCTCATCCGAGCGGGGAAAGCGACCTGTGCGGAGAAAGATGCGGTTGAGCTTTTGCGGTCCACCATCTTCGGGAAGTGAGAGGATGTGACCGGTCGCTGGTTCGGTGAAACCGGGTAGATCCAGCGTCACATCCACGGCCACGCGGGTTTCGACGGTGGCAACTCCGGGTAGAGTCTTGAGTTGTTCGGCGATGGCGAGAGGCGCGCGCTTGAGCGATGCGAAAATGTCTGCCATCGCGTATTGCTGATAGTAAGCGGCGCGTGTCGATTCCAACGTCAGGATCAAGCTGCGTGTCATGATCATCATCGCCAGTCCGCAGGCCATCACGACGCTGACGGCGAAGATCTGGCCTTTCATTTTTGCGAGATCTCGCAGCAGCTTTTTATCCAGAGGGGAGATCATGAATATTTGAACATCGCACGCCGAACAACCGCATCTAGCGGTCACGCGGTGACCTTAGTGCGAGGGGATCATTAATCGAGGTTTTTACCCTCAAACTCCACAAGAAGACGATCTTCCGGTCGGAAATGCGGTGCCTTTTCCAAGGTTTCACCGCAACGCTCAATGAGCCGACGCTCTCACGTCGAGGGTTCACACAGGATAAAGAAAAATGTGTTGCCTCAAACCGGCGACGCCCTCACCGCGCCGCGACGAGGTCATATCCCCGCCAGTCGCCGATGGTGATATCTGCGAACTCGCCGACTGGGATAGATTCATCGACCATCACGGAGCCGTCGATTTCCGGGGCGTCCCATTGGGTGCGGGCGACGCCGGGTTGCTCGACTAACACGCGGACGGCTTTGCCGACTTGCGCTTGGTTGGTTTCGCCGGCGATCCGTTGGAGTTCGGCCATGGCGCGGGACCAGCGGTTTTTGCGGGTGGCGTGGTGGATGTGGCCGTCCATTTTATTGGCACGGGTGCCTTCTTCCTTGGAGTAGGAAAAGACGCCGGCGCGTTCGAAACGGAACTCGCGGATGAACTCCAACAGCTCCTGGAAATCCTCCTCCGTCTCGCCGGGGAAGCCGACGATGAAGGTGGTGCGGATGCCGAGGCCGGGGATGCCGGCGCGCATCCGGCGGAGTAGGTCGCGGATGTAGTCGCCGCTGGTCACGCGCTTCATGGCGGTGAGCATTCTATCCGAAATGTGCTGGAGCGGGATATCGACGTATTTCGCGACTTTGTCGCACTCGGCGATGGTTTGAATGAGTTCGTCGGACCAATGCGCGGGGTGGGTGTATAGCAGGCGGACCCAGAAATCGCCTTCGATCTTGTTGATCTCGCGAAGCAGGGTGGAGAGGGACTCGCCTCTGCTGGAATCGACCGGAGAGCTCGGCGTCGGCCGTTTGCCTTCCCATTGGTCCATGCCGAAGTAGGTGGTGTCCTGAGAGATGAGGTTGATTTCCTTCACGCCGGATGCGACGAGCGCTTGGACTTCTCTAACGACGGAGTCCTGCGTGCGCGAGCGGTGTTTGCCGCGGATGGTCGGGATGATGCAGAAGGTGCAAGTGTGGTTGCAGCCCTCGGCGATTTTCACGTAAGCGAAATGGTCGGGCGTAAGGCGGATGCGCGGCGTGCTATAGTCCGGGACGTATTGCGGCTTGAGCGTGACGAAATCGCGTGGATCGTCAGTGGCGGAAGGGCCTTCGGTTTTCTGGACTTCCGAGTCGTTCTTCTTTCCTAGCAGGTTCTCGATGATCGGGGCGACCTTGGTGATCTGATCGAGGCCGATGAAGGCATCCACCTCTGGCATGATGCCGGGAAGATCCTTGGCGAAACGCTGGGAAAGGCAACCGGCGACGATAATTTTCTGGCGCTCGCGGTCGGGGTCTTCCGAGCGGTCCTTTACGGCGCCGAAGATGGCGTCGATGGACTCTTGCTTTGCCATGTCGATGAAGGAGCAGGTGTTGATGATGAGAACGTCTGCGAGCTCGGGATCGGGCGTTAGAGACATGCCGGCTTGGGCGAGGTGACCGATCATGACTTCCGAGTCGATGAGGTTCTTGGCGCAGCCGAGTGAGATAAGACCGACGGTGGTAGACATGCTATTTGGGTAAAACTGAAATTTTGAAATCAGAAAATTGAAATCAATACTGTGGCGGCAGGATGAGTTCGTCGCCGATTTGCGGCTGGACGGGGCCGAAGCCGGGGAGGGGATTGGCGATGGCGCCCTCGGCAGTGACATCGGAGACTTTGAGCTGGCCGAGAATGCCGGTCTTACGGCGGATGGCGACGATGACTCCGGTCTGGACTTGCTCGGGCATGATGACGTCGAAGGTGACGAATCCGCCGTATTGGGCGTCTTCGACGAATTCCTTGACGCGGCCGATGAGCAGGGCTTCGCCGATCATGCGGGCGCGGCGGAGTTCGCTGTCTTTACCCTCGAGCCCGCGCTGGGCGATGAGGCCTTCTTCGTCTTGATCGACCTTTTTGTCGCGTTTTTCCTGCTCCTTGGCCAGTTCCATGTCTTCGAGGGCGCGTTTATTTTTTTCCACTTGGAGTCTCATGGCCTCGAGCTCGTAGTCCTTGTTGGTAGGGGGGTCGATGGTGGTGCCGCGGAGTTGCTGCATTTGTTTCTCAAGGGCGAGTTTGTCCTGCTCGGCGCGGAGTTCTTTAATTTGTTTTTCGAGCCGGGCGACCTCATCGCGCGGGGTGTTCTTTACCCCGGTGTTCATGCCCTGCCAAGAAACCGCCAGCGCGCCTAAAAGAAGCGCGATCGTAGCGCCAAGGAGTAATTTCATCGTGTCCATAGGCGGGACGTTGGCTGGGCGGGACGCGGATGTCAACGGTGGGGGAAACGACGGGAACGGTGAAGATTGAGGGGGTGTCGCGAAGGCGTCCAAGAACTCAGCGATGACGCCGCCGGAAGAACAGACATGAAAACCCCACACTGTAAAAAATCGGACCACTCGGCTCTGGGACGGAAATGATTTCAAAGGCAAAATCCGAGGCGTTTGAAAGAGAGACAGCATACAATCCAGCACCATGAAAATCAGCTCCTCCAAAGCGGCTCCCTCCCGAATATGGATTCTCTTGAGAATTCCCGTAGCGGTTGAACCCGGCACCCCCTGAGTCCTGATTTAAAAGCACAAATGCCAACGTATCTCCGGCAGATGCCAAAGTTGGTGTGTCAAAATACATCGCCAACCATTTAGGTTCTGAAAACCCAATGGACTGCCGGGATACCGTCGCGCTTCCTAGAACCACAGAGTCCACTTTGGTTGACGATGGATAATAGCGATGAAGCTCAACCGTGAAATTCGATCCACCAGACATGCCAAGCACTGAGAGTGCCAGACCGGCGATTGAAACATCAGTTGTCACCGCGAATGTCTGTCCGTAGCCGGAGGGGAAATCGCTGTGATTGGTAATCGATGTCTGGGAAAGCACGGAGAAATGGCCTTTCGGAAGAACAACCGCGCCAGAAGCGATCGCAATGAAATGGGGCAAAGCAAAGATCAGTTTAAACACGTGACTAAGGCTCATGATTTTGAAAAGGCTTGGTGTGGAGCATCATGGTGACTGGCGATTTGTATGAATATTACCGGCAAATAGGAGGGAAATGGATTCCCATGCGTCCCTGCTGATTTGCCAGTATTTCCCATCGCAAATCAAATGTTCGCGATCCGTGATGCCAATTGAAATCCGGTTGTTTCCAGGTAGAAAATATTCGATGGAATCCCGAACGGAACCATGCACGAACTCTGGCGAAACCGTTCCGACTTCGTTCGCACCAGCAACGATCACATCCAGAAGCTGCATGGAAGCATCGCCGGGGATTTTGGACATGTCCTTGTTTCTTCCCCTCATGAGATAGGCGTCCAACTTTTGGCTTCCCAGTAGGGCGCTGGGCCAGTTGCCTTCATGACGAAAAGCATTCACGAAAATCCCGAACAACGGCGGTGATGCTTTTGATTCTTCCGGCTGCACATCCTGAAATTCATAAAGCCCTTCCAGGAATTCATTGAACGTGTTTGCGACGAGTTCCATGTCACCAACAACAGTTTCGTGGTCATCCGCCTCGTGATTGAAGAAGTAAATTTTCCCCCTCTCTTCTCCCGCGAGACCGATACACACTTCATTGCCGCAGCCGTCACACACGATGGCGAGGCATCCGTCGGGCAGTTCGTCACGATTGCCTGCGTAAACCTCCTGAAGATTGAATTCCTCGGCTTCGAAAAGACCGTAAAAGTAACCCTCGATGCTGCTGAGTTCCTCGCCTTCGCTCGAACGAAATGATGTGGGTTCCAGTGATGGCCCGTTGTGCAGCAAAAGAAAGTCACGGTAATCATCCGGGAGTATTGTTCCGATGAGTTCTTCGAATTTTTCGAGTCGTTTATCGGACAGTGGACCTCTTGGATTGCTTTCGATGATTTTCATACTGGGATTTCTTGGTGATTAATTCACGTTTCTGAAACAGAATCCCGTCAATCAACCATTTCCAATGGCACAAACTTAACATTGGTCCAGCCCTTCTGTTCAGCCAGGTCTTTGACACGGCCGGTGCAGTATAAGGAGGCGGTCAGCGTGTTACCGGTCGGACTGGATGGACTGAAAAGATCCGTTCCATTCCATGTGGCGGCTTTGCACAACTTCCGGGACGGGAGCAAAAATCGACTCGGCACTTCATTTCTGGCGGCAATTTGCTCCTGAACGCTGACGCTTTCGTTCCAAGTCTCAATGCCGGGAGCGGCCTCCAAAACATAGTATTTTGGAGGCGGAATTTTCCGCAGCGCCTTTGCCAAAATCCGTGCAATCGGCATTTCAGTAGCCCGCAAAATGGGAATGCCGCTTTCATCTAGATCCCGCAACAGTTTCTCGCTAACAAAATTAATATAGCTTCCGGCGCCACAACCAATCTTGTCCGACCATAATTTGCCACCTGGATCAATTTCTATTCCGGGAGGCATCGGGTTCACTTCCCAAGACCGCAAACAGCGTTCATGCAGAATTTTTGGAATACCTTCAAAGAAAGGCATTTCCTTTAATGGGCCGAATCCGCTCGCCCAGGGATAAATTTTCCCGCCGATGTGGTCATATGTGAATTGGTAGATCTGCATTATCTTTATAGTCAATAGTTTTGGTTTGTCTGATTGACTGCTTATGGAATTGGACCTTGAGTAAAGACGCCCCTACACTCCTCGAGTTTTTCAATGATTTGCAACTTTGTAAGCGGTAATCCCCCGGCAGCAATGCTAGATGCTTCATCGTCTTCCACTTGTCTCCACCAAGCATTGAACTCACCGCCAGTCGTGCCAGCCGCGATGTTCCTCCTTTTGACCCAGTGTGCATTGAGATCATTCAACAGTAACAATGGTTCGAAACTTAATGTTGGTCCATTCTCTAGCCTTTGCGATGTCCTTTATTTTATCGGTGCAAACAAGGGTCATCGGCATCTGCCAGTTTTTGTAGCTAACTAGGTCAAGACCTGTCCAACTGGAAAGGCTAACTTTCCATTCGGCGGGGGGCCAAGGCTTTGGCAAGCCCCTGCTGAAATCGCCTCGGTTATCATTGTCATGAGGGATACCCATTGCTTTCCAGGAAGCCTCCAAGCCCGAAATTCCTTCCAGCACGTAGTAGGCGGGTGGAGGCTCGTCGCGGAGCTTCTTCGGAAATGGCTGTATAAGAGGTATCTCGGTGGCGCGGAGGAAAGCCACTCCGGCATTCCGCAGGTCGGTCAGAACTTTCTCACTGACAAAGAAAGATGGAGTGCCTAGCCCACACCCCAAAAAATCAGGCCATTCCTTTCCTCCTGGGTCGAGGCTTATTCCGGGACGCTCGGCGCAGCGCTCCCAGAATTCAGCGCGCTTCTTTTTGAAGGCGTCAGACGCATCCTTGAGAAAGGGTATGTCATCGATGTTATGAGCGATTGGACCATAGCCGCTGGCCCATGCGTATTTTGAGTCACCTATACTCTTAACTCTGAAGTCGTAAAAATTCATGGTGTGTCGGGAAATTGTTGCCTGCATTCAACAAGCTTCTGGAAGATTTCTTGCATGGTGTAACCGATTTCAGGCTCTTGCGCGATCCATTCATTCCACCATGCATTGAATTCACCACCCCGCCAGCCGTGCCAACCGCGATGCTCTTCTTTCTTCATCCAACGGCCATAGGCTGGGTCGTTCACGTCGATTCCGTGACATGCAAACCACTTTTTCTCAGCCCAGATGAAGTCATGATGCGCTGTGAATTTTCCTTTGGGCTTCGGTCCGAGTGCTTCCATTGCAGTTCTGAGGTTGGTTGGTTGGGAATTCGAGTTGGCGTTTCAATACCGGTTCTATACAAACCATCACTTCTCACTTCTCACTCCTGACGTCCTGTGATCGGATTGACACCCTTTACCCTGACGCGTTGGAACGACACGTTGGTCCAGCCATCTTTGATGGCGATCTCTTTAACTCTTTCGGTAAATAGAATGTCAAGGTAATGCGGGCCACTGTGTCCGTTCTCTTGGCAGAACAGATCCGCACCCGACCATGTCGCGGGATCGAGTTGTGGGATTGGCGAAGGGATGACTCTCGGCGCATTTTTATCGGGGTTGCCGTCGGCGTCTATGACATATCCGCTCGCCGCATAGTCCACGCGGATGCCCGGCAGCGCCTGGAAGACGAAATACTCGGGGGGCGGATTCTCTCTCAGCTTCTTGCTTGCGATGCTGCCGA
Organism: Akkermansiaceae bacterium; assembly: GCA_031430055.1. GTDB lineage: Bacteria > Verrucomicrobiota > Verrucomicrobiia > Verrucomicrobiales > Akkermansiaceae > Luteolibacter. Next base: position 7,987 of record JANPAU010000380.1, read on the forward strand.
TAGGAATCGGGGTAATCCTCCTCAGAGGAATCCCGTGTGATTCCAACGAAGTCTGTATTCTTCGACTAAAAACAAATGATGGAGAATTTCCTCCGCAAGACATGAGATCGGGCCACCGACTTCCAGAGTCGTCTATGGAAAGTCCAGGATTCCCGGGATTCACGGCCCAGAATGCCCTCTCTCGTTCCTTCCAATATTCGGGAAAGTCGTCGAAGAAAGACATACCTTCAAACGGGCGATAACCTGACGCATATGCGTATTTCCGACTGTCTCCAGTTTTGAATGTATAGAGTTTCATTTTAAATCAGTCGTGTCCGCCAGTGACCGGAAATTGCGCTCTAATGCTCGCGAGTTTGTCAAGCATTTGCGCGTAGGTATAAGGGTTAAGCGGATCCTCGGCGGCTTTAAACGTCAACCATTCGTTGTTGAATCGTCCGCCTTGTCCCATGCCGATTCCCGAATGCCATGTCTGATGATCGTATTTGGATGCCCACCTGCCAAACGCGGGATTGTTGACATCAATGCCGTGTTTGGAAAACCACTCTCTCTCAGCCCAAATGAAATCATGATGCGCCGTGAATTTCCCTTTCGGCTTTGGCCCGAGTGCTTCCATTGCAGTTCTGAGGTTGCCTCGCATTCCTTCTGTCGGCGGCCTGATCGGCCCGCTGCTCGTCGAAAGCGCCTTCCTTAGACTTTCGCTGAAGCTGAGTTCATCCATGGTGACTCCCATCACCCTCAGATCGTTCTCGCGATACAACTGCTTCAAGGCATCAACTCCAGCGGTATCCAAAGAATCGGTGATCGCTCCAGAGACCTTTCTTAACTTGAGGAACCCTCCAGTTTTAACAAGTCCAACAGGGATCAATGGTAAAGCGGCTGCAAGGGATTCGTAGTGCCCTTCACTCACGTCATTGATCACGATAATCCAGTCCAGCCCCTCGTTGACGATGCCAAGGCCGGAGAGATACAGCTCCGTGGCGGCGATGGCGGTTTGTTGCGTTTCCAGAACGGCCGCGGCAATGGCTGTCTTGAACGCAGAGATGTCGTCCATCGGATCCTCGAAGGCGTAATGGTCGAACACCTCCTTATAGGGCGAAACTTGCTTTAGGCCCTCGAAGAGTAGGCGGGCGGCATAGACCGGGTTGACATCCTCTTCAATCTGAATGGTCCAAATGTTATCCGCATCCGTGTTGAGGTCATTGAGGGCCACGTCAAGATCGAGTTCCACGCCAAACAACAAGTCCTTGGTTTCGATTTGATGACCGCCGCGCAGGAAGCCGTCCAGGAGTTCGATGGCGAAAGTGCTGTCGGCGTGAAGAAATCGGTAGGCCCAGATAACGTGCTCCTTGAGCAAAGGTTGACCGGGTTCCCACGGAGGAATGGCCGCAGCGTTGGAAGCATTCAGCGGCGGTGAGCCTTGCAACTGCTGTGGCGGAGATGGTGCTCCCAGCGTTGCGGGTGGTTCCACGGACTCCTCGGCACCGGGAACAACCAAAATCTCGGGACCGTCCCAGTCGGACATGTCGGGGATGCGGATGCTGAATTTCAGCTCTCCTTCGCTCTCGTCGTATCCATCAGCCGATAGTCGTGAAGGCACGGCTAACGCGGACGGCAGAAATAGCTTCACCTCACCCGATGCATCCGGGTCCTCGGGATACCAAGCATTCCCTTCCTTCACGAGGTCATAAGCGATTCCTCCCGAGACGATTTGCAAATCCGCATCCGCGTAAGAATCGGGAAGTGCAGGGAAGCGCAGAGTGACCGGCTCGAAGTTAGAGATCGGAGTGCCTTTGAGATCAAAAGTCGATGAAACCTTGAGAACCCTGTTCCCGAAGACCCACCCGGACGGGCGGAAGATGAGCGTGTTTGGCCCGGTTTCCTCCCAGCGTCCATGGTGCGAGTTTTTCGCAAAACCCGGAGCAGTGTAATGCAGGTTGACCACGATGGAATCCGCTTGAGTTACTGAGAGATTTGGAGGTGAAGAAAACTTCAGATGACACGGAGCGGTGAGCGCGACCGGGGTTGCAGGTATCTGGAGACTGCCGTTGAAGGTCCAAGAGTCCGCCGCCGATTCGATCAATGGCGTGTCCCCGGCCTGTGGTATGCCGTTTCCGACAAACACAGTCGCGTGATCCACCGCGCCTCCGCTGGGTGCCGTGGAGAAAGCGATTGAAAGCGGGGCCGATAGCGACGGGAATCCCGACGAGTCCTCTTCCCATGTTAGGGAAACGGCGGACTCATCGTATCCCTTGGTACCGGCGATGTTGACGGTGGTTTCCGCGCGGATGACGTAGGTCATCGGCTTGGCTCCGGTGATTTCGACTGTCTCATCAAATGTGAAGCCACTACCAACGGTACTATCGATGGTCATGGAATGGAGCAGTTGTTCCTGGTGATAGAAATTCAGTGCTTGGGGTCGTTCTGCTCCATTAGTTGCAAATCGTGACACAGCGTCCCTGACCGTTCCTTGCAAACGCACGATCAAAGTGTCTCCTTGCAGCGTTGCCGATGTCACAGATGCCTCCACGGACGGCGTTGGCGTGGACTCAGCCGTCAAATAATCATCTGGCACCTCCTCCGAAGTGCCTGGTTCGCCGACGACAGTCTGCACCGGTAAGAGAACCACCCGGTTCGGGACAATTTGGTTTTCATATTGTGTGGTGCGATCAGGATGACCCTCCCACGGATATTTTAATTTGTCCCTATTAACGAGAAGCTTAACGGTATCTGAAATCTTCATGTCAGACGGATTCCACGCGTCGAGAACCAGATGTCGTTTTTGCTCGGGATCTTTAACATTAACGAAATTGCCTTGCCCGTCATCTATACTCACTTCCAAGGCCCAATCATAATCAGGGAAGAAAGCGGGATTTTGCTCCAGTTTATCAGGGTCAGTGCCGATGTGTACCAGATTGAATTCATAGGGCCTATCACGGCGAAACATCGTGAATATGGAACTGGATTCAGGGCTGAGTTCGCCAAATTCCTCGGACTGGTGGTTAAGGATAATGTTTCCGGTCTTTAAATCTTTAACCTTTACTGCCCAGCGCTCCGAGTGGCTACCACTCGGGTCGCCAACGATGATTTTCACTGTCATTTGTTCGTCTTGAGATGGAGGGCTTCCACCATCACTAAAATCATTTGGGTCACTTCCCTGAGCCACTTCAGCCCCGTCGGAAACGCCGTCTCCATCACTATCCCATGACCTCGGATCTGTTCCGTAAACTTGTTCTTGGAAGTTTGTTAATCCGTCATTCTGCGGCTCTGGATCGCCCGAAGCGCCGTCGTTTCCAAGTGCCGACAATGGATTGAGGTGCCACTGCACTTCCCAACCGTCACTCAGCAAGTCTCCATCCGTATCAAAATTGTTTGCTTTGGTTCCCTTCACATACTCTTGAAGGTTCGTTAACAGATCACGATCAAGGTCTCCGGAAGCATCATTGATCGCTACTTTCAAGCCGTTCAGGTATTCCCAACCGTTTGGCATCTCGTCTAAATCAATGTCGCCAGCGGGATCAGCCGCAATTAGAGGATTGTATAGGTGCATGATTTCGAATCCATCAGACATGCCGTCGTTGTCCGAATCGGCGTCATTTGGATCCGTGCCATACTGATTGATTTCGTCCCCATCGGATAAACCGTCGTTGTCGCCGTCCGCGTTGTTCGGATCGGTTTCGTAAATGTAAATTTCATCGCCATCATTCAATCCGTCTCCATCCGTATCTGGATTGTTAGGATTACTGCCGTAGTAATAGATTTCGTAGTCGTCATCTAGGCCGTCACCGTCGGTGTCCGAGTTGAGGGGATCGGCGGAATAGTAGGTAATCTCGTCGATGTTGGAAATCCCGTCGCCGTCGAAGTCCGCAGTCTCGAGTGTCTCACCCGGACCCGGGACTTGATCGGTGTATTTGAGGCGGAAAAAGCCTTTTTGCGCCGTGCCATCGACCTCGTAGCTGATATTTTCGTCGTTTCCGCTTTCGATGATGGGTGCCCATATCCACTTCCGCAGGTGATTGTTCGGATCGGAGATTTGCAGGAAGTAGCTACGCCCCTCGTGGCCATACCAACGAAGGAATTTGTCGCTTCCGACGGTGACCAAATCCGAGGTCTGGTCGATGCCGTTCCCCTGCGCGGAAAGTGGAGGAATCGCGCACAGCAGCGAGAAGATGAAAATCAGAAAAAGTCTCATTGGCCACCTCCGTCTTTGGCAAGGTAGCGGCTGCCACGATGGGGCTTGAGCCAGAAGGTATGGCTTTCGGGTTTGGGCGGATGCGCGGCATGCCATGCGGCGGCCTCGGCCTGATATTGTTGCTGTGCTTTCTGAATCAGGATGAGGCGAGGCTTGTGCTTGAGGTAGTAGTCCCTGAGCGTGCTGAGAAGGGCTAGTGCGGAAGGATCGTGCGGGTCACCCTGGGTGATTGTAAATCCGTCCGCTGCGACCTCTGGATGAGCGGGCATTTCAATTTCACGTCCGTAGCGGATCTTCGTAGCGGTATCGATGTTGAAAGGGGAAAGGTGAAAATAACTCCACTGATTCCCGATCTCAATCTGTGGAAGCGGCGACAAGAGGGTCCAATCCCAGCCGCACCATGCTTCGAATGTCTCGCGAGTTTTTGGATTCCACCAAGTGACGTGGCTGACGCGGTGATTATAAACCATCGCGCCGATGGAGATGAGATAACGAGGTTCTTCGATAGGTCCAAGCGGCGACGGTTTGGCGACGGGCGGGATCGGAATATCAGGCAAGGTGGAGGAAACACCGCGCAGGACGGTGATTTGATGAGTGGGTAGCTTGAGAACCGTGGAGGACCTGACGATCATCGATGGCACTTCCTTGGGTGGAGGCGGCGGGGTAAACTTGCTGGAGGGAATTGAAAGAGCGACATCGGACAGCTCTTGGGCGATGATGAGTTGCTGCATGGCTGCGACACACAGGCAGAATCGCGAGAACGTGCGGATCACGGGAGGGATAATCGTCTTAATGTTGTTCATGGTTTAGAGGTGCAATCTGTGTCTTTGTTGAATCTGAGCTTAACAAAGAAAGAGCGCGGACTTGCGCGCCCTACCAACAGGCACCTGCAAGCGCCCCATGAAAAAGACGCGACAAGCCGCGCCGATTGGCACGACAGCTCTGTCTATTCATGAGGGCTTGGTAAACTTGCAGGTTTTGTTGGTAGCCCAGGAGCTTTTGTTGGTCGCAAAAGCAGTTGTTGTTCGTTAGATTAGATCATTGGCGGGGAAGGTTCCGAACATTCATTGGAACGACTTGATGCGTAGCAAGAGTTTTGACAGCGGGCAATCTTGAAGTTTCTAAAACTTCCGTCTCAGACGCCGATGGTCAGCGAGTGTGGTCTTGCGGTGATCACCTCAAAACAAAGAGTCCTAACAACGGCACCCGGGGGATTACCCCTGAGATTTCGTGGATCACTGCCGCTCGGCTTGGCGGCTGGCGATGCGATCGCGGACGGCCTGAGGCACAGGATTTGTCTGCATCCATGCTTGGGCGGTGCTTGGATCACGCTCGATCCAGTTGCTGAGCATGCGTCGGTACATTTGATCACGATCATTTTCGTTTGAAATGCGGCTGATTTGGCTGGCCGCGACGCTCGGATCGGTGCCGTAAGAGTGCCAGATGAAATTTTGGACCACCCGGTCGGTCACATCGGCTGGGTAGGTGTCCATGAGTGAGATGGCTGCTTTGGGGTCGGCACCGGCCATGCTGCTGACTACGCCGCGGAGGGCATTGCTGCGGTTGTCGCCGGCGGGAAGCGCGGTGTAGGCGCTCAATGCAGCCTGCTGATCTTTTCTCGCCCAAGTGCTGTAAACGTCGTCCATGCGGCGCTGGGCGGCTTCGCCCGGGTTGGCAAGCAGCCACGCTGCGGTGCCGGCGGGGTCGGTGGCGGCGAGTTTTTCCGCAGAGCGGAGCATGGCGCCGTTGCGCAAGGAATCATCGGTAATGGCGGAGATCCAAGCGCGGGTGGCGTCCGGTCCTTGCTGGAAAAGATGGGGTAGGATGTAGTCCAGGCCCTCGCCGCGTTCTTCGCTGCGGGGCATGCTGGCAAGGAGCTGGGTGGCTCGTACAGGATCAGAATCGATCATGCCCCGGATGATTCCGGGCATGTAGGGATTCGCGCCGTCTCCGGTGTATTCGGCCTGCGCCCAGCGGACGGCGGCTTCTGGGTCGGTGGTCGCCCACGAGGTGAGAATGGTATCGGTGGCGAAGTTGTTGCCGGTATTCGCCTTGGCGTAAGTCAGGGCGGAAATGGGGTCAGCCTGGCCCCACGCGGTGAGCAGCAGCGAGTATTCCCCCATGCGGTCGTCGGTGATGCCGAGGCTGCGGAAACTTGCTACAGCTTGCTCGAAATCGCCGGGTCCGAGTTGGTCGATAAAGGCAAGTAGCGCGCGATTTCGCTCCAGTGGATTCTCGCCGCGGATGATGGATTCCAAGAGGGCGAGGCGATCGGCGGTCGTGCTGGTGCTGGAATTTTCCGGCTTGGCGGGCCGGGTGAGTCGTTTGGTTTCAGCGCTGCCTGAGACAGAATTTCGCGAGGATGCACGTGCTGAGCGGGTTTCAGTCGGACTAGACTGCTCGGTCGCCTGAGATCCTGCGGATGAGATGCGACCGATCATGAATCCTCCAGCTCCGATGATGAGAAGTGCTGCAATAGCGGCGGATGGCGTAAGTTTCATAAGGATGAATTTTTAAAAATCTAGACCCTATAACGCGGTGCGCTCGAAGTTCCTCCCAAAAAAATCATCCCGCAAAGGCATTTGTGGGCAAGCCGACGACACCCAGCCCACGGATCACGAAAAGCCGCCCTGCGTGTTCTTCCACCACGGATTTGTGGACGCCCGTGGTCACATAAAGATCCGCCAAATCCGGTCCGCCGAAGGCACAAGCCGTGGTTTCCAAGCACGGCAGCTCGATCCGCCGCAGCTCAGCGCCGGTCGCGGGATCGAAACACGCGACACATCCGCCATGGCAAAATGCGATCCAGAGATTTCCCTCCGCATCGAGCGTCATGCCGTCCGGCGATGAGTCAAACTGCTCGGTGGAAATCACGCTGCGTAGATTCCGCAAGTGACCCTGCTCGTAGTCGAAAGCGAGCACTTCCCGCCTCGGCGTGTCGATGTAGTAAACCGTTTTCCCATCGGCTGACCAAGCGATGCCGTTGGAATTCGTGACTGGCCCGAAAGCCTCGTGCAGGGATAAATCTGGATCGAGCCGGTAGAGCCGCGCGTCGCCCGTTTTCTTCACCAAGCTGATGGTTCCTGCGAAAAATCGACCGTCGGGAGCGCACTTGCCGTCGTTGAAGCGGTTGTCTGGCTTGTCGGACTCAGGATCGGCGATGGCGGTGAGCTGACCGGTTTTTTCATTGAGGAAAAACAAGCCATGATCCCCCGCGATGACGAGTCCACCGCTTTCCCGAGGGACCACGGTGCCCACGCGCTGGCCGACGTCCCATGAGCGCTCACTGCCGTCCGCCGGATCGAAGCGGTGGACGCAGTGGCCCTCGATATCCACAAAATAAAGTGCGCCATGCCACCAGATCGGGCCCTCGCCCCACGTGCTGCGGATGTTTCCAATCGGTTCGATGCAGATCATGCCAGCAAGCCTAAAAGCCGCGCACCCCAGGCACCAACGTAAAATCGCCGATCCAAGGCTTTCATTTCATCTAACGCTCTGCCATGTTCCGCCCCATGCGCAGTGAGGCGAGCAGTGATGTCTTCAAAGTGTGGCTCTACGCAGCAGCCTCGGTGCTGCTTGGCGCGTGGTTTGCTCCGCTGCTTTACAATGCCGGCAAGGCGCTCGCCGAGGTGTCCAGCGCCAAGCAGCTTAATAGCCCGATCGAATGGCTCGCGGGAATCTGCCGGAGTGCCGACTTGCCGGCATTTTTTGAGTTCAGCATGATCCTCGCTGCCGTGATTTTTTTCTTGCCCTTCATCGCCTGGTTGCGCGCTGGGAAAAACCCAGAAAGCAGGCTGGTTGGCTCACTCTATCTGCCGGAGCATGTCGCCGAGGGGCAGCGTATGGTGGCGAATCCTCGCAAGCTGAGACAGAGCGTGGTCGGCTTTTTCCTAGTCAGCGGGTTGTTTCTAATCATCGGCAGCGTCCTAGTGCTCTCGGGAGTCTTGTCGTGGAAGAATCCCGGCGGAAATTTCACCAAGCTCATCTTCCAAGGGCTGGTGGTCGCACTCGGATGGGCCGTTTTACAAGAAATCCTGTTCCGGGGAATCGCGATGGGGATCTTCCTGAGAGCCATGCGCCCCTCGGCGGCGCTCGGAATGTCGGCGGTGTTTTTCGCGTTTGTGCATTTCCTCAAAGTACCACCGGGCATGAATGTCATGGATCCGGATGCCGCCGGGGTGGGCTTCGAGTTGTTATGGAAAGTCGCCGCACAGTTTGCAGACGGGCGGCGGATTGCGGGGACATTCATTCCCCTGTTAGCCTTGGGCATTGTCTTCTCAGATGCGCGCTGGCGGACGGCTTCGCTCTGGTTGCCGATCGGACTGCACGCGGGCTGGATCTTTGTGAGCGGGCTGCTTGCCAAGGTGACGACAGCGGCAGGTCATCTGGATTCTACCGGCTGGTTGATTTCTAGCACTTCTCTGAATCAAGGCTTGGTCCCCTTGCTCGGCATCATCTTCGTGGGGGTTCTGGCTAACTACTACAATCACTGCGATCCATGCCGCCGGAAACAGTGATGCCTGCGCGGCGGATCTGGCAGAAGTGGATTTCCCGCACGCTCGATCTGCTGTATCCGCCGCGCTGTGTGGTGTGCGGTGAAAATCTGGCGGATGCCCGTGCGCTTTGCGATGCCTGTGATGCGGATTTACCAAGGCTGGTAGAGCCGTTTTGCGAATCCTGTGGCGAGGGATTTCAAGGGCAAATCGATGGCCCGTTTGATTGTCCGAATTGCAGCAAACTGAAGTTTTCCTTCGAGTTCGCCCGGCCCGCGATGCTGCGGGATGATCGCACCTTGGAGATGATTCATCGGCTGAAATATGGCCGCGAACTTCATCTCGTGAAAGACCTCGGGCGACTCGCGGCGGAAGCATTCGCCGATCCACGGCTGGAACCCGCGCTTGCCGGGCGATGGCCGCTCGTTCCGGTGCCACTTTATCGCAAGCGCTTGCAGCACCGCCATTTCAATCAGGCAGAGGAAATCTCGCGTGTGCTGGCTCTCCACACCAAGCTGCCGGTGCTCAATGCCTTGCAGCGGAATCGATCCACCGAGCACCAAACAGCGCTCACACGCCGCCAGCGTCTGGAAAACTTGCAAGGAGCCTTCACCGTGAGCCTAGCTGGTCATCGGCAGCTTGAGAAGTCCACTGCGGGCGTGATTTTGGTCGATGACGTGCTCACCACCGGCTCGACCGTGGACGAGTGCGCGAAGACCCTCCGCCGCGCTGGATTCCAGCGCGTCTTCGTCGTCACCGTGATGCGCGGTTAGACGGGGTGAAAAGTTTGAGCGCGAAGTAACAGATCAGCGCCGTCACCGCTAGGGCGACCATCGGAATAAGCCCTGCTCGCAGCGAATCACCCACGCCCCATGGCCGCAACGCATGATCCTCCACGGCACGATGAAGGATGCTGAAACCCTTGAACGCTGCAATCCAACCGGCATGGAGACCGATGGAAAACCAAAGCCCTCCCGTCTGCAGCCGCGCCCAAGCCAAGATCATCCCGACCATGAACAGCGTGGCGAAGTCGGTCACAAAAAACGTCGGATTTGCGAAGTGTAACAAAATTTTTCCCAACAGCTCGAAGCCCGCAGTCGCCGCCGCCGGATTCAAAATCGGCGATCCCACAGGCGGTGCCAAAAAGTGGACGAATGCGAAAAAGAACGATACGCCGATGCAAGCGGAGAGAGGCTTCGTAAATTTAAGCCACAGCCCGAGCAGTACTCCACGGAACAGCCATTCTTCCAACAGAGGCGCCGCGATGGCAGGGATGAGAATCCGTTTCATCAAGTTCCCGATCGTGCTCGCATTCGGCTCCGGTCTGTAAGCACCGAGCGCCTCGAGAATCATTCCCGTGGCCCACAGAATGCCGCCGGCAATCACGCAACCCACCGCGATCTGAGTCAGCGCGGATTTCCACGACACGCGAGTCCGCCTGGCAGCCATCACGCCGGCGCCCGCGCGGATTCTGCGAATTCTCCAGAATAGAAACGGCAGCAAGAGCAGCACCGATCCCGAAAAACAACGGCTAAAATACCGTTCAAGTTTCGAGCGCCCGCACGCCTTGCCGAGCCATTCCCAAAAGGCTGAGAGCTCCTGAGTCGCCGCCACTTGCCCCAGATTTTTTCCTGCCTGATAGGCCCACGGTGCGGCCACAGCGGCGATCAATAACGCCGCGAGAATCCAGATCACGGTTGCGCCTGCTTCGGATTTGAGAAATCGCTTCAAGACGCTGTTTCTGAAGGCCGGTGTCGCGATTGTCGAGCGATGTTTGGAGCCACGAAAAAGGCCTCGGGAAATTCTCCCAGAGGCCCTCGATTTCAAAAATTTCAATTTCCGCTCAGATCGAGCGCAAGGTTTCCTTGATCGCCTCAAAGTTCGGCATATCGCCCGGATTTTCCAGAACTTCGGCATATCGCACCACGCCGGCCTTGTCCAAGACGAAGGCGGAACGCTTCGACACACCGCCCATGATCAGGTTTTTCTCGGGATAAAACTGCTTGTATGCCACGCCGTAAGCCTCAGTCACCGCGTGCTCGTAGTCGCTCAAAAGCGTGAGTGTGATGCCCTCCTTTTGTGCCCAAGCTTCCTGCGCGAATGGATTGTCGCCGGAAATGCCGAGCACCTTCGCGTCGAGCGCATCGTATTCGGAAATCCCTCTGGAAATCTCGCAGAACTCCGTGGTGCAGCCGCCGGTGAAGGCCATCGGCACGAAGAGCAGCACGATGTTGGATTTTCCGATGAGATCGCTCAAGGTGACCAACTCAGGGCCAGCGGCGGTTTTGGAAACGAGGGTGAAATCTGGGGCTTGATCGCCGACTTTGATGGACATGGTGGTTGGTAGGTTGGAAGTGGGCTGCACTCTAAAACCCAGACCTCATACTTGTGAAACCTTATTTACGAATATGCGTTTGACCCAGAAGCGTTCGGCGTGCTGGCTGCTGCATTTGAGTCGTAGAACCGAAAAATCCCGTATTTCTCTTGAGAATGGGAATTTCACGTAGCTCCCCCTGTGAGTTTGATGCGGATGCGGAAAACAAACGAGATGCCGAGCTTGCGGAGTTCTTCAAGAAATCCGTATTCCAGTCCGTAATAGCGGTCGCCGACGATGGTCTAGGAACACCTGCTTGAGCAATTCGGGATCAAAGACTCCCTGCGCCTCGGAAAAGCTGCCTAAACTCACGGGTCTGGTGCAAATATCCTCCTGCACTCGCTTGAGGTGACTTGCCG
>JANPAU010000381.1:0-3571 GCA_031430055.1 Akkermansiaceae bacterium
GCCAGGTATATGCCCGGCTCCAAGCAATTGGAGCCGGGCTCTTTTTTGCCTAAATAGCGGGAAACCCTTCGACAAGTTCCCTAAGATTTAAGATTCATACAACTCCCTCAAACTTTATGACTATCGTTCTCGCATCGTCCTCACCTCGCCGCCGGGAACTTTTAGAGCGTGCTGGTGTTATTTTTGAGGTCATTGTTTCTTCTGCTGAGGAAATTCACGATCCAGCGATGAAACCCAGTCTCTTGTGCGAACATAATGCTATCCTGAAAGCTGTGGCAGTGGCGAACATACGACCTGATGCTACAGTAATCGGATCGGATACTCTTGTTTTTATCGACGAGATGCCGCTCGGTAAACCTGTCGATTTGGAGGACGCGCGAATGATGCTGCGCCGTTTATCATCACGGACCCACCGTGTCTGTACGGGAGTTTGTGTAATCCACTCCAATCGAGTACCAATTGTTTTCCACGAGATCTCGGAAGTTACCTTTCGGGCACTGGATGATGACGCGATTGATCATTATTTCTCTCTGGTCAACCCGCTGGATAAGGCAGGTGCATACGGAATCCAGGAACACGGAGACCAAATTATCGCCGCAATCGAAGGCAGCTATGAGAATGTGATGGGACTACCGATCGAGAAAGTCCTTGCTGCGCTGCGCCAGTGAAAAAATACGAAGGTGGACGGCTTACCAGTCCATATTCTCGCCGCGCGAGTCGATATGAGTGAAATTCCAATATCCGCCAACTCCGCCTTTGAATAGTCCGCGATTCCGGAGATTTCTGGCAGTAGATGCTACCGCCGAAGCACGCGCTGGGAATTTGATGTCCAACGCGACGTTCGCCTGATGCCATGAGCGGGATTTGGCTCCCTCGCAATTTGCATTGTAAGCAGGGCAACGATACGCCGAAATGACTTCCACTTGCTTCACGTTCATTTCGAGAGCAATCCGGTCGGCAACGCGAAGAGTGTAGCCCATTCGAGTCCACCAAGCTTTAGGTGGCAAAGTATTCCAAATAGGGCCATGGGATTTGGCGTGTGCCTCAATCACCTGCTTGGGGCAAATGGATTTGAGATTTAACTTGGACAAATAGCGGGTGTATTCGGGAAGCAGGGCTTTTTCGCGCTGGACCCACTCCTCTGGCAAGTCGCCGAACGCAGTAGGCTGCACGGCTGGGACTGAAATTGAGCGAGTGGGGACGCTGACTTTGGGGGTCGCTCCGCTGGTGATCGCGTTCGCCGTATTGGATGAAACGAGCGCACCGAATCCAGCCAAGCCGAGAGTGGTGATCACGCTACGGCGATCCGTGAGGGTGTGGAAATGAGTCTTTTCAGGGAGAAGCATCGAACTAAAGGGAAATTTTAAAATCAAAGAGAGCGGATTCTGTGCCTCAATGAGAAGTTTATGTTGCCTCGTTGAGGTAAATCCCAGCGAACAAAGCAGACAACGAGGTCATCACAAGCAAAAAAGATTCTAATTTGACTAACAGATTGTAAAAATTAGACACTTTTCTGGTAGAAGAGTGTCAAGCTCATGGCGAGAGCCACAAGCCCGAAAATTCCGAAATCACCGATTTGCTCATAGAGCGAAAAGCCGGGGTGAAGTGGGATTTCAAGCTCTGTCAGCAAGGAACCACGGGTGAAATGGCTGCCTTTTGGGTCCACCAGAACCTGTGTTGAGCCCGTGTCGGGGTGGGCCGTGGAGCCAGTGGAATCGACCGCCGCGCTGATGCCGGTGTTGGCGGAGCGCAGCATCGGCCGTCGGAGCTCGATTGCTCGGAACCTCGAATTGGCAAAGTGCTGGGCGGCGGCCGGGGATTCTTTGAACCAGCCATCGTTAGTGGCATTGATGATCACTTGGGGTCCGGGACGAGTGAATTTTCGAGTCAGCCGGGCCACGGAATCTTCGAAACAAACCGTCGGAATTGCTCCAATCGTCGTCCCACTTGCTGGAATGGAAAGGGGCTCCAGCGATTCACCGGGTGTGAACGAGCCGCCGAACTGTATGCCGGACTGTTGCTCGTAAATTCTTTTCAGAAACGGCAGCGAATCGACAAATGGAATGGTTTCCCCGAAAATTACTAGATGCTTTTTGCGGTAGGTTTGAAGTTCATTGTCCGGCGACATGACGGCGATGGAGTTGTAAGCTCGGCCTCCGGTTTTCATCACCAGATCAGTGCCGCGCTTTTCTGCTTCCAGCTCATTGACTCCATAAATCAGCGAAAATGGACCCGCTTGGCGAACTTGTTGGAGCGTGTCGTGGTTGATTTGCCAGGTCGCCCATTCCCCCTCGGGGGTGCGAAGAATCCGCCCGGTCAAAGCGCATTCTGGCCACATCACCCAGTCTGGCCATCGCGGAGAAAACTTGCCATCCGCCAATTTTAAGCCCTCGAGCGCCTTTAAAGTTTCATCTTCATAGGCCTGATGAATTTCGAGATCCGTCCATAGGACTTGGGCGGCGTCTTGGGGGATATTAATCTGCACCAGCAAGGTTTTAAGCCGAACCGATTCTGCCCGGTCTTCGATGGAAATCCGGATTTTCCCATAAGCGTAGAGTGAAATGACGGCCACTGCTGCGATTCCTAAATTCCAGGCTCTGCCGGATTTCGCCCTTGTCGCTTGCAGCAAGAGCGCTTGGACAAACACCACCACCAGTGAGAGTCCCAGCACACCGATTAGATCCGCGCCTTGCGCCATGACTCGCGATTCATGAAACCCCACGCCCAGCGGATTCCAGCTGAAGCCGGTAAATAGCCAACCGCGCAGCCATTCCAGTCCCACCCACGCCGCCGCCAGGCAGAATGCGACCCGCAGGCTGGCCTGCAATCCGTCGTTTTTCCGGGGCTTCCCGAGAGTGGCGGCGAATGCCCCGAATAGCCCCCAATAGATCGCTAGATAAATCGGCAACAGCACCGCTGCCAGCGACGAGACTGTGGAAAGCCAGTTGAACTGGATCAAACAACTCACCAGTCCTCCGAGAAACCCGATCCCAAAACCCCTCCACCCGGCGCGTTTGCCCGTCACCGAAGCAAGCGCCCAAAGCAGCGGAATCATCGCCACCCAGACGAGCGCAGGAAAGTGATAGGGCGGGAAAAGACCGGCAACCATCAAGCCGCTGGCGATTGCTGCCGCAAGTCGCATCCAGCCCAAGCCTTTGGTCGTGGGTTGGGCATTGCCGGAGTCTCTCGCAGGGTCCATCGTGAAATTGTTCGGTTTAGCCCTCGCCCGGCGGGGTGACCACCACCACGCGCTCGACACCGCGTTTGGAAAACTCCTCCCAATAGCGTTTTTCCCACGCCACGGTGCGGGCGCGGCGCTCTTCCTCAGTGAGTTTTTCCCACTCCTTGAAGCCAATCGCCCGTGCCAGATCCCGATCCGAGAGGCGCACCGCTAGCTCGTCCCAGAAGCTCTCGTTGCGGAATTCTTCGTAACATTCGTGATAGAATAAACTTTCCTCCCGCTCCTGCTTCACCCGGAAACGTTGGCTCTCTTCGTCGAACTCGATCCAGTCGCCAAATCCGGAGTGCCCGGCTTTTTCAAGAATCTTGCTCTCCAGAGTTTCAAACGCCG
>JANPAU010000382.1:0-18768 GCA_031430055.1 Akkermansiaceae bacterium
GGCCAACGCCAGCCAGATTTCAAGGGCGTGGCGAAGGGAATCATTCCGGCCCTCCGAACTGCCAAGGCTGATCGACAAAAGATAAATTGAGGCGGCTGCGTTCTGTGCATCATTGCTGACCATTTTTTTCACACAGGCCTCGGCCGAGGTCGGATC
The DNA here is from genome assembly GCA_031430055.1 of Akkermansiaceae bacterium. Taxonomy (GTDB): domain Bacteria; phylum Verrucomicrobiota; class Verrucomicrobiia; order Verrucomicrobiales; family Akkermansiaceae; genus Luteolibacter. Next base: position 157 of record JANPAU010000382.1, read on the forward strand.
AGATCCTGTCCAAGAAGCGACAATGCCTGCGTTCTGAAACAGGTTCGTGGAATCCTCGCTCAGTCCTCCGGCACCGGCGACGAACGGGAAAACCCGGCCATCGCTATCGATCGAACCCGCACTGGAAAGCGTCGCGCCTTGCGCTACTCCCACCGCCAAGCTGACGCCAAATAGAATTGAAAGGAGTGGTGACGTGAAGGATTGCATAGGAACTACGGGAGAAACGTATGTTGGAAGACAGGCTTTTCCAAGACCTAAAACGAATTTTGAGGGGAGGTTTGACCGCATACGAAAGTTGTCCTTCGATCTCGAATCCACCACCATCCGCCCAAGGCAAGGGATCGAAATGAATGGCGGAAAGAATCCCGTTCTGCAGCCGGACGGTGGCGGTCGTGCTGAATCCTGACGTGCGACCCCGGACGGTCAGGACCACCAAAGGCGAATCTTCCAAGCGTCCATCGAGCGGTGGTGCTGGTCGGCCGACTGCAAAAAGGCGACCGATCCGCCGCCGTAGGCCCGCCGGAAACGGGCCTTCTGGATTTGGCGTTTGAAGACCGCCGCCTCGGACGCGGGCAGCATCGAGGTGAAATGCGCGAGGATGGCGGATTCGAGGGCCGTTAGGCCGAGGAAGCGGTAGAAGAATCGGATAAGCGGATTCAATTCAATCTCATCGGTGAAAACCTATGAGGTCCGGGAAATTTCGAAGCCTCAATCCAATGTTCTTACTAATTCGCCTTTCGAATTTCTCCACTCGACCGAGTCACACCTTACCGTGTCAGCAAGAGGAAAATCTGGTTGTCTGCCAAAATACTCGAAAATCCCGTAGATTTTCACCCACTTCTTATGGAAAAGTGTGAAGTTTTTCTGTCTGGTTTCGAGCGATAGCCCCTCTCGGAAAAGATCGGCTGCAATTTCAAATGATTTTCTTGGCCGGTCATATTCCATTGCCTCAAGTGTCTCATATAAGGAAATTCGATAACTTCCAAGACTGGTTTCCTTCACAGATAAAAACCCATCAACTACACCTCTTTCAATAAGAGGCTTTTCAGTTTTTCGAAAATCTTCCCAATCAAGTTCTTTATAGTTAGCTTTGGTGACTGATCCTAAAGAAAACTCATCAATCTGCTCGGACCTTAAATTCGGAACAATTGATAGAATTGTTAAAAGTAAAAATAATTTGGGAATTTTTATAAGTTTCATAGTCAAGTAGTGCGTTGGAATTATTGAGTTAATGCGGGAGGGATAAATGTTGTTTTGGTGCTTAACTTCCGCTGCCTCAATCCAAAGTTCGTACTAATTCGCCTTTCGAATTTCTCCACTCGACTGAGTCACACCTTACAGAATCGGCTAGGAGCAGCCAATTTTTTTCTTTGCCAATAATTTCAAAAATCCCATAAATCCTCACCCATTTTTTGTCGAAAATCGTGAAATTTTTTCCTTTCACTTCGGATGCGAGGCTTTCTCGGAAATGATCTGACGCGATCTGAATCGATCTCCTAGGGCGATTATACTCGCGAGCTTCTAATGTCTCATATAAGTAAATATGATAGTTTCCAGGGCTAGTTTCTTTGATTGATAGAAAACCATCGATTACACCTTTTTTTACAGTGGTCTTGATTTCTTTTCTGAATTCTTCCCAATCGAGTTCATTGTAATCCGTTTTTGTAACGTATCCCTCCGTAAATTCATCTCCAGGTTTTGTCTGACTATGGGAATTGAGTGACAAAAAAGTAAGTATTAAGATTATTTGTAGTAGTGATAATGTGTGATTTATTTTCATTTTTTGTGTGGTGACTTATTGAGTTGACGCAGGAGATATAAAAGTTGTTTTTGGGCCATCCAAGCCATGAAGAAAGTGAGTTTCACCGACTGGAAATCCTTGCTGACTAAGAGCTATATCTTCAGGGCTTAGTCCAGACGCGTCGGGGTGGTTATGATACCACCCTGCCTGCTTATCACCCTCTTTGCACTTAGGAGCTCCTATTAAAGTCACTTGACGACCGTTCCTGCTTGTAATAGGAATTTGATGATAAAATCCTCTTGTTTTCGCATCACAACAAACCCGGCCACCGTATTCGAAGGGTAATGTCGGCCTGTCTTTTCCAACCTTCTGCTCTCTGGTCAACGCGTCGAAATTTGTCTGACGAGTTCTAAGGTTCTGCATCGCTCCATCGAGAGCATATTCACCTCCCGCTGTAATCGCGCTTCGGACTGTCGCGTGAGACACCGGTTCTGCCAATCCCAAAACATCCAGTCTGTTGATCCCATCGTTTCCGACAAAACCATACAGATTGTATCCGCCCTGTTCGAAAATCGGATCTCGATTTAGCCACCTACCAAGGGAGGGATCGTAATGTCGATTCCCGTATTCAAGAAGGCCGGTTTCATCGTCGGTATATTTAGTTGAGAATCGAAATGGGTTCAGTGACGCGTATTCTCCGCTCTGACGGAGAGGCTCGCCAAAGGGACCGTATTCGTAGGTTGCGGCGGACTTGCCGGTAGCGACATTCACCAACAGAGTGACATTGCCGTTGAGATCCATGCCGTTGGCGAATGTCTTGTCGCTGGTGTGGAGTTTGGTGAAAAGAAGAGCAGCAATGCCGCCAGCGCCTGAAAAATCACCGCTTAAGTCGGTACCCCAGGAATAGGTGCGGAGAAAGTTATTGTTGCTGCCACTGGATCTCTCCGCGAGAATATTCCAGCCACTTAGTTCGTGAATGAAGTCGAACCGGTGGCGGAGCTGCCACCCTCCACCGCTGAAGCCATGCCAGACATCTTTCTTGATGCGGCGTCCCATGGCGTCGTAAGCGAAAACGAGCTTGCGACGGGCGGGCAGCGGAACGGTGGCGTGTGTTTCCATTGAAATGAGGCGATTTTCAGCATCCCAAGTGTAGGTGAAACGCCCGTCGGTTTTCAAGTTGCCGTCGAAGTCGAAGCCGAATGTTTCAGGGGTGGCCGCGAGGAACTTTCCACCATCACGGGTAGTCGTCCCGCTGGAGTCCGTGGCCGCGACGGAGTATGGGATATGAATCTTCCCCGTATCGGTGGTGGTGATTTGCCTGTGGAAATACTCGTCGAGACGGCTGGTGGCATTGCCATCCGCCGTGACGGTGGCGGAAGCGCTCGCCTTGCCGATGACATCGAAGGCTCGCGGAACCGTGCGCTCGTCGAACTGATTGAGTGCGTTGGGCGCATAGGTGGAAAGACGCCCGTTGATGGTAGTAGTCTTTCGATTGCCAATTTCATCGAAGGTGTAGGCATGGCTCCAACCGGGAACGGCGGTATTTGGTGACGCAGATTTCTCCCTCATGCCGGATGTCACTTCGCCTTTATCATTGTAGCCGTATGTCCAGCGGGTGGCGTCTTCACGAGTGACCTCCCTGCGACGGTTAAGATCGTCGAACATGGTGACCCCAAAAGATTGGCTTTGGGAAGATCCGTAAGTGTTGGACACGCCGTCGAGGCGGTCCGAGTTGTCGTAACCACGGGTGCTTGTCAAACGTGTGGATGAACCGGACTTGAAGGTAAGTGTCTCGACGGCGTCGGAATCCGCGAGGTAGCCGTATTTCGTAATTTCCGTCCCGGTGACAACCTCATCCAGTCGTGACGTGGTGGCGTATTGGTAGCTGCTGGAATGGGCGGCTGATCCCGAGGTAACGCCGGTTGATGAAAGTCTCTGATAGGTGTCCAGAGTGATGGTGCGGCTGACGCCATTCAGGATGCCGCCTGAAATCGTCTCGGTGGTGGTCAGTTCATCTGGATAGGTGAAATTGTGAGTGCCTGCGGCGTCAACCAGGGTTTTGGGACGGCCAGCGCGGTCGTAGGTGTGAGCAACGGGTGGCGTTCCATCGTTGTGCGTGACGCTTTCAGGAAGGCCAAGGGAATTCCAGGCATAGCTAGTGACGGGGCCGCGAGCGCGCTCGCGGGTGTGGAGTTTGCCGTTTGCGTCGTAATAGGTATAAGTGGTGGTCTGCGATGCCGAATCGATTCTCTGATGAACGGACCCGGTGGCTTCATAGTAAGTCCACTCCGTGGTATCAGCCGTGCCGGGCGAAGCTGGCCAAGTGATAGATGTCCAGGCGGTACCGCCTCGATAGGTTTTGAGGAATTGCTGTTGCCCATATCCATCGTAGGTGCGCTCAAGCGGGTATGTGGCCCCACCCCAAACGCGGAAGACTTCGCTGCGCACGGTGTAAGAGGTTCGGATGACCTTGGTGTCGGGTAGAGTCGTAGTGGCGACGTTCCCAGATCCCAAGACTCCCGTGGGGTGATAGGTGTAGGATGTCTGCTTCCCGGCGACCGTAATACTGGTGACTTGTCCTGTCGTAGGGCTATAGGCGGTGCTGGTGACAACGTCACGCGGTGAGGTTACTGTGGTAGAGCGCCCCAACGCGTCATAAACAGTGTAAATGGTAGGTTCCGAAACTGTGGGTGTCGTGGTTGAATGGAGCTTGCCGTCGATGCTGATTTCAATCGCATCCAATGTGGAATCGGAAACGTCGGTTGTGACGGTCACTGTTCGGGTGGTGCGGTTGATGGCCGTAATCCGGGTGGTGACATGGCCTTGGGAATCGATGGACTCGACAACCGAGGCGTTCCCAGTTCCCAGTCCGGTAAGTTTCTCGCGGGTCGTGGAAATGACGGAAGGCGTCGCATTGCCATCCACCTCGTAACGACTGGTCACAGTTTCACGGAACCAATTTCCACTCTCCTCAACGTATGACGTATGCGTTTCGTTGATGGAATCCGATGCATCGTCGATGATTCCATTAGAATTCAGGTCTCTTGCCTCCCGAACAAGAGAGCCGGTATCAGGATCATAGGCGAAAAGAATTTTGGATTCTCCGGGAACGGTCTTGAACAATCGGAGGCCGATCGCGTAAGGATCGAAAGTTGTAGTGGTGTAAATGGGATCTGATGGTCCGCTGATGGCCGTTAGCCAAATCTCACCTTCATCATTGCGCCAACTTTGGGAATATCGAGGTGAGCTCTCTGACCCTGAACATTCCTTGCTCCAAAGACCGCTCACATCGGTTCCGTAGTCGAAATACCGGCCGACGACCCCGGTGCCAGTGACCGATTGGGTCTGGCCATCGAGATAACGGGAGGTGACTTCGGTGGAAGTGTCTGCACGGGTAAGTGTGTTGGTTCTCCCGCCATCTGTGTAAACCGTTCCTGTCGTCAAACCGTCCTCGGACGTTTCGGAGGTCACCCTCCCCGCGAGATCGTATCCTGTTGAGGTTCCAAGGCTTAATCCGCCGGAGCTGCGGGTCGTTGAAGTCAAGTTTCCTGCGGGATCGAATATCCGAACGGTAACGACTCCCAACCGGGTTTCCTGAGTTACCCGGCCTTTCACATCATAAACGTCATAAGTGGTGGTAATGCCCTGCTCGTCAATTTCGGATGCAAGCTGGTCGTTCACCCAAGTTGCATCGTAGGTAACGCGCCCATCGACGGTTATTTGAGCAAGATGCCCGCCGGTGTCATAGCCGTAAATCGTGCTGCCCAATGAGACGTAACCGGATGCCAATTTCACCAGGGTTTCCTCTTTCAGCAGATTGCCGCCATGCCCCGTAATCCTGACGGTCTGGAGGCTTTTTCCATCAACGCCTTCCGGATTCGCGCTAGTCACCCGGTAAGTGAACTCCCGGAGGTCACTGCCAGTTGATGAAAGTGAAAATACCTGAGTTGTCGGGTTGTAATTGCCCTTTTCGTAAGCATGGATTTCTTGGCGTCCATCCGCTTCCTGAATGTAGGCGAGCCGCCCCCTCAGATACTCCGGAATTTCAGAGGTGGTGGGGAGTGTGGCGGTTTTCCTTCCGTAATATCCACCTTCGTTTCGGACGACTACCATAAGGTATTCCATGTCCGGGAAGTCTTCTAATATCGGAAAGTCCCATGACGAGAGATACCCTGCGTAAGGCCAGATATTTTCCTCTTCCACGACCACGCCAATAACTCTGACCTCTTTCCAAGCCACATCCGTCTGAAAATACGAATAACTCGGAGATGAGTAATCGTAAGTCGTGAGGTGGCAATTGGTTTCGGTTGCATCCACTGGTGAAGCTGGCAGGTTTTTCCATGGTCGATAGGTGTGATGGATTTTACCGGAACTTTCGCCAACTCCATAATAATCGAACCTCTGCCACGATCCGTCTGGTTGTACTACCCATTTCAAGTGAGCGTAATTGGCGGCGTCAGAGGAGTTTTCGTGATAGACCCAAGTGGTGGTAAGAGCGTCGCTGCCCGGATCTACGACGGAGCTGATTTGTTCCGTCCCCCATGGGAAAGCGTGATAGACATTTCGAACTTCCGAAACAACCGCGCTGGTAGTGGGATGAAATATGGTGGTATCAATTTGAGAATCTCCGTTTGGAAGGATTGTCTCAGTCCGCGTTTCTGATCGGACCCCGGAAATCTCAGCCATCCAGGTGCCACTTATGAAACTGAAGGTCTCGTCGGTTTGGACAGTCCCCTGAATTTCCGTGACTTTGATGACGGGAGTGGCGGCTGAGTCCGTAGGGCTGGAGATACGCCAAATGTGCGAAGGGCTTCCAGTGACCGGATAAAGGCCTCCCGATGGATTGCCGCTCACCGGGTAAGTCCCCGCCGCCTTGGTTCCCACCTGCGCGGATGGATAGAATCTGATCTCGTAAGAGGTCGCTGAGAGAGTGACAATATCAGCCAGCACCTCGGGAGCCTTGATCTGGCGCAGCACATGGGTTCCCGAATCACGGATCACATCGACATCCGGCGACACGCTAACATAGTCTAGAATGGCAGGTGTGAAAAGATCGGGCGAAATCGTACCGGACGAAAAAGACAGCGATCCTGCGGAGCCATTGGCTGAACCACCAAGCGAAAAATCCCCAGCCAAGCCGCCGGTGCCGGAGCCGCCCGAAACATCGCCGTCCCCTCCGGAACCGGACCCTCCTGGAGTACGGGCTTTTAATACAACGGTCCACGCACTGGTGTAGGCGGTGCAACCCAAACCGCTTTCGTCGATTGTCGAAATTTCTTGTCCATCAATGTAAACTTTGTAGCAGGGCGGGCAAGAAATCTCTACGTGAGCCGTGGCGACCTCGGTTCCGGTTATTGATAATGAGTATTCCTTATCAGGCTTCAGTTTGACCTTTCCGTCTGGGGAGGGCGTGTAGTAACCGCAACCGTCTCCGGTCACCGGCCCGATGGTCTTGTCATGAAGTTGAACGTTAAACGTCCCCTTGGCGCACATCGCTCCGCGAAAGGTGACTTCAACGCGACCGTCACATGCTGTGCATTGAGCAGAAGCTCTGTTACAAAAGACAAACAAGGTCAAAAAGTGCAGGGCTAGGATTCGATAAAATGCAGACATGGATCAAAAGGAAGTGAGATTGAAAACATCAAGCGACCGGGACGATGCGTCGGCAACCGGGTCGGCCATAGCGGGATCGCGTCCGGCAAGGTATTCCTCGACGTTGTTCATACCGTTAAAGTCATCGTCAGCCGTGGAGGTGTTCAAGACCGGCGACATATTTAGGGCTACTTCAAGGCCATCTGGAACAAGATCGCCATCCGTATCCCATAAAAGGGGAAAAGTGTTGTGATCCATTACCTCTGACAGATTGCTGAGACCATCATTGTCGAAGTCAGCATCCTGCGCCTCTAGGAGGGTTGTCACGGAGGGGTCATCGTGGCGATGAAGCCGCGCGAAAAGTTTTTGCGGACTGGATGCCATGAAATACTCGTGCCCCCCGGTTCCGAAAGCCATGAACGGCGCGTAGTGCCAGGTCACCAGATCGGATGACCATTGATAGAAGTAAGTGCGCTGTACGACTCCCGGCCATTCCGACTTCCAATTACCTCCTGTCCAGGGGATGAAGGTCATTTGCTCTGGGAGTGGATCGGCTGTGAGTGGACCGGATGCGATTAGCAATAAGATCGCTGTTCCGGGAAGTTTGATGGGGAAATTCATGGTTGGTTTTGGTTCCAGTTTACTTACCTTGTATTGCGTCGCGCTGCCAAAAGCGGATCACGATGTCATCCGGGACCGGTGGATTCGCGAGCAGGTAAGCGCGCCTTTCCGCATACGCCTTTTCTCTGGCGTAAAAAGCCGCTTCCATTCTCACCCCTTCCTTCCGATAGAGATCATGGACTTGGGACAGGGTATCCAGCGCATCCCCTTTCGTTTCACCTTCGATCACCACGAATGACGGGCCACTGATTGCCAAATCCGGCAGCTCTGAAATTTCTGGCTCATCGTAATCATGCTCTTGCCGGGCGAGCCGCTGGCGCATTTTGTAGGTGTCGGCATTGCCGATTCCCATCAGTAGGCCGCGGTCACTGAACGTCCCATCACTCTCCTTGACCCGGTAGGTTGAGAATCCGCAAAAGTGGTTGAAGTCAATATTTGTCCAAGCGGAGATCTCCCCTTCGACTCTTCCGTTGGGATAAATCCGCAGCAAGGTGCGAGAATGGTCATAGACGGTTGCTGATACGAACAAAAGGTCTGTCCCACGGTATTTCTCCCGCAATTCTTCCATTCTGGCGATAACGGCCGGATCATCCGGTGCTGTTACAGGAAGTGGCGGTGGCGGATCGGGCAAGCCGGGATCTTTGACCATTTGCACCGTTACGTTGATGGTTCCCTTGATCAGAGGGAGATCAGGCATTTCCGGGGCCTCGGTAACGTCCATTTGCTTGGTGTTGGAAGTCAAAACCTTGAAGTCGATTGGTTCCGGTTTCGGTGCGGACTCCGCCCGTGTGCCATCTGAAATCGGACCAGGGATTTCCACCTCCCATTTGAGCGGGATCTCTTCCTGGCCGCTGAGCAAGCCTGCCGAAAGGCAGAAGGTCATTGCTAACAGCGGACTTGTCCTGATTGAAGCGTTCATTGCAATTGGTTGGAAATTGGCCGTCAAAAGGGAAATTCCCTTCGTTCGTTGGTGGTTATCAGGTTGATTCGCCCCCCACAACCAATATTTGATGATGTTTTCATCAGATTGCTCACAAGTGTGAGCTAGGTAGCGAATCCAGAAGGATATTTTGGGCTGTCTATGCGTAACGACCGCGCTCAGAACATTATTGGCTCCCGCGTTCGCTCCCTACGTTCCAAGCTTGGCTGGACACAGGCCGATCTTGCCCGGAAGTGCCAAATTAAAGGCTTCGACATCAGCCGGACGGGAATTTCACAGATAGAGAGTTTCTTCCGGCGCGTCACTGATCACGAAATGGTTTTGCTGGGGAGGGCGTTGCGTGTGCCGATCACCGATTTGGTTCCAAAGCGGCTTCCTCCCTGGGAGGGGAGGAAAACCAACGATGAGGAAGAACCTTGAAACGGGGAGATGTGGCGATTTACCCATTCCTCCCGCGTCTGGCGTGAAGGCTGTTCAATTCCAAGGTGGAGACGAGGCGTAATCCAACTCGGCGACACAATTTTTAACGGCTTCAATTTTCCAGCCTGAAACTCTGACTCCAAGTTTCACCGACTGAGGATAAATCCCAGATTTGATGTCGCGATACCAGGTGCTGAGGCTGACTGGGATGATTTTTAGAACTTGAAGAAGTCTAAGATAGAGAATTTTAGTTCACCAAATTAGGAAAAACGAAAATCAGACTAAAGACGATGTAGTTCTTGGACTATGGCGATTATTTCTCATTCCTTGAGGACGCAACCGGTGGGATCTGCTTCATAGTAGACTTTGAGGGCGCTAAACTCAACACCGAGTTTTTAGGCGAGTTTGCGCAGAGCTCTTTCGGCGGCGAGGACGCTGCCGCCGCAGGGGCCGTGATAGGTGGATTCCTCGCGACTCCCGCCGAGGGCGTGGGCGATGGAAATTGTTTTCTTGTGGACGTCGAGTCCGACGTGGTAAATATAGGTTATGGCGTATCTAGGTATTGATTTAATGTTGGATAGGCTGCGGAGAATTCGTTTTTTCGCGTTAGCCCACGGAAATCCAAAACACGGCTATTGTTCTTTCAAAGGCTTTGCTCTCTTCGAGCTTCAGCCATAAAATATCAATAACAATGAAACTCCCTTTGCTCGGATTCAGCTTTATTTTGGGCGCTACTTCTTTCGGCATCAATTTCACTTCAACCACCGGTCGATCACGCCTGTTGGAGTGCTTCTAACGTTGAGCAAGAAATAATTAAATTCATCATCAAATCAATCCTAATTTCATCCCTGCTCGGCGGTTCGCTGCTGGCAGGCGACATACGTGCAACGCCTCTCATTGTGTTTGCAGAGACGTTTTCAAAAGTCGCATCCAGCTTTGAGCGCGCTAAGATTCAGACCACGTGGGGAGGATTCTATTTGCGTGCGGATACTCAGAGCAACTTCAGCACGAGCGAATCTGAGCTGTCTCCATCCGGTTTTTGGTTAGGGTGAGCTGATTCATTGAGCTGTGTATTTCACACAAGGTGTTACTTGCGCTTGGGTAAATGCCAGAGCTTCACTTTTTCGTAGCTTTCCTTTAGCTCAGGATATTGCTCAACGGCCATTTTGATCGCATCCGACGAGACGACGAGCAACTGGAGTTGAATGGCTCCGGCGAAGAGGAAGACCAGCATGATGAGGCGAAATGGATTGATGGTTTGAGCCACCACTTGATGGCCTCCGGTATGATCCCAGAGGGGGGTGCCGAGTCGCTTCGCGGTAAACAAGCTCAGCGCCTGACAAAACACGGCGAGGATGCTCCAGCCGAATCCGACGCCAGTGAACATCACCCGCAACGCTCGCCGGATAGACTCGGATAGATCGAGAGCGGAGTTATCCTTGTTCACGACGTGCAAGCCGAGTAACCACTTTCCTGGAGTCGTCCCGTATTTATGGATCAGGAACGCCTCAAACGCAAACCATGGCACATATTGGAGAAAGATGATCCATGGGTTTCTCAAGATTCCTCCGATGTCCTGCTTAGCCGCCCACATCGCGAACCACCAGATGCCTGCGTAGAGCAGAAGGTCGAACCAACGTGCCCAGAAACGCCGGATATAGTGGGTGGTCTGTGCCGGCGGCGGGGTGCTAGTCGCATCCTCCCGGTCGGTAAACATGGTAGAGGGCAGCGGGGGCGGGCCTTCCGATTCGAACTCACGAGTGAAGAGTTCGATCTCGATTAATGGCTTCCAAGCAGCGAGTCCTTCGTGCCATGCGGGTGTGCTGCTCGGCAGTTGGCCGGACTCGATTTGTCGGCGGACTTCGAAGTCGTGAATAGGGCCGATTTTCTCCCCGTCGCGGATGATCCAGATATCCATGAGTTAGAGATTCCTGAGGGATTTAGCCGCATCGCTGCGGGCAGCGAAGTAGGCGGGGACGAGCGCGGCGAGCGAGCAGAGGATGAAGGCCATGAGAGCGAAGATGAATTGTTCGAAGGGGTCGTTGTGAGCGGGGAGGATGTCGAAGCCGGTGAACGACGAGGAGAATGGATCGAAGCCAAGAGTTCGGAAAAGCGCTTGGATTTGCCCGCGGAAATGGATGACCACGCGGCCCAAGCCGACGCCGAGGATGGCACCGAGTGTGCCGAGAATCATGCCCTGATAGAGGAAGACCCAGACGATCTGTCCTGGCGCGGCACCCAGCGCTTTCATCACGCCGATTTCGCGCCGCTTCTGGATGGTGACGGTGAACATCACAGCCATCATCGAGAAGGCAGAGATGAGAATGATGAAGGAGAGCATGAAATACATCATGCCGCGTTGTTGCTCGATGAGGGAGAAGAACGCTTGGTATTGCTGGCCCCAGGTGATGAGTGTCCAATCTGCGCCCAGCGTCTGGCGGGCGCTGGTGGCGAAGGTTTCCGCATCGTAAGGATTGTCTAGCCGGAGGGCGATGCCTTGCACGGAGTCGCCAAGTCCCGCGAGGTTTTGCGCTAAGGGTAGTGGGATGAACACATCGGGAGTGACCGCCATTTGCGAAGCTTGATAGACGCCGATCACTTGTGCTTCCCTAGGCAAGACGATGCTCTTGAGTCCCATCAGGGTGTCGGCATCCATTTGTTTTTGGTCGGTGGCGTTGAGATCGGCGATGGCCTTCTCGATCTCGATTTTAGCGTCGGCGGTGAAGCGGAAGACTCCATTGGCTTCGTCCTTTTCCGAAGTGTCCATGGCAAGGAGGATCGTTTGAATCAACTCGTGCTCGGGCGCGCGGATGTCTTCGAGCAGGATGGATTCCAGCAGTTTGTAATCCTCTCGATAGGTCTCAAGCGTCAGGGTGGATTTTTCACCATCGGCCTTCCACGCGGATGTAAGAGTGCCTGAAATTTTTCCCCAGGCTTCTGTGAATGCTTCGCGCACGGGAGGATTTTCCGTCGTCTTGTAGGCCTTCATCACTCCCTCGATATTTCGCGTGGAGAGAAGTCGGATTTTATCGCCGATCTGAAGGCCCAGTTGTTCGGCGAGAATCGAAGACACGACCGCTCGGTCATCGATTCCTAAATCGGCGTTGGAGGCGGGAAATTTTTCCAAATCCAACATTTTTGAAATCCCCTCAACCTGCGCCGGATCTGAGGTGTCGATGCCGCGAAACATGACCGGTCGTTGCCAAGCTCTGAAATCGACGATGACATTGTCAGAGACGAAAGCGGTGGCTGCCTCCACGTGCGGAAGAGTCTTGGCGCGGGCGGCGGCGGCTTGCCAATCCGTCATCCGGCCATCGATGGAGGCCGGATCTGCGTAATGGAGCTGCACATGGGGTGTGAAGCCGAGCAGGCGGCTCTTCACATTTCGCTCCAGTCCTGAGTAAATGGCCATGACGACGACGAGGACGAGCACGCCCAGCATCACTCCAATGAGCGAAATCAAGCTGAACGACGACAACATCGAGCGCCTCGGATTGAGATACCGCCGGGCAAGAAGGAAGCTGAAGGAACGACGTTTGATGGCGCTAGCTAAACCGAAAACGAAGCGGGGGCAAGTGCTAGTGGTGCGCTTGTCGGAGAAGTCTTGAATCCGATTGATTCCATCTTCGGGCGGGACGAAACTCGCTCAATGGCAAGGTGCCCGAACGCTGGGGCTTGCGTGTCGTTTCCCGGCAGCGCAAACTGACACGCACATGAACGACGTGATGATTGAAACTTCCGACCTGCATCGCAGTTATCGAATCGGACGGAAATCCATCGAGGTGCTGCACGGCATCGACCTGCAAATCCACCGTGGTGAGAAGGTCTTCCTTTGCGGTCCAAGCGGGGCAGGCAAGACCACGCTGCTTTATACGCTTGCCGGACTTGAGCACCCGGAAAAGGGCCGCGTCCGCATCGATGGCACCGACCTCTATGCCCTTGGCCGCCGCGAACAAGCGAAGTTTCGGAATCAAAAAATCGGCTACGTGTTTCAAAACTATCATCTCTTGCCGGAACTAACCGCCCTCGAGAATGTCTCCGTGCCCGGTGCGATTTCCGGGTATGACAGCACAGAGCGAGCGCTCAAAGCCTTGGCGCGCGTCGGCCTCGCTGATCGGGCAGATCATCTGCCCTCCGAGTTATCCGGTGGCGAGCAACAGCGGGTTGCGATTGCGCGGGCCATCGTCAATGAGCCGCAAGTCCTCTTCGCGGATGAGCCGACGGGCAATCTGGACTCCACGAACAGTGCGGAAATCATCAAGATCCTTTTTGATCTCACCGTGGAGCATGGCGTCACACTGGTGGTTGTGACTCATGATCAGAATCTCGCGAAGGTCGGAGATCGTACACTTGTCATCAAGGATGGCTCCATCCATTCGGCCGCTTAAAAGGCACGACTCGCTGTCACTTGCGCGCAGGAGATGACGATCTGAATTTTCCCGCTCGAATAATTTCCCAAGCTCGCCAGATTGCGGCGTGGATTTGTTTTCGAAACCCAAGACCTCTGAGGAAAAGGCTCTCTCTGTGACGCAATTGCTGCGGCGGATGAAGAATTTGCTAGAAGTCCAAATCGGTGAGACTTGGGTCGAGGGCGAGGTTTCGAACTTGCGCAAACAAGGCAGCGGGCATTGGTATTTCTCGCTCAAGGACGAGGGCGCGCAGATTTCTTGCGCCATGTTTGGAGCCCGCAAGCGTGAGGGTGCGGACGCGCTGGAAGACGGGGCGAAGGTCCGCGTTTTCGCCGAGGCGAGTGTCTATGAAGCCCGTGGCCAACTTCAAATTATCGTCCAAAAAGCGGAGCGTGCAGGCACGGGTGACTTGCAGGCGAAGTTTGAGGTGCTCAAGCGGAAGTTGCACGCAGAGGGCTTGTTCGATGCGGAGCGCAAGCAAGCGATTCCGCCATTTCCGCGAGTCATCGGCATCATCACATCCGGCACGGGAGCTGCGCTGCAAGACATTCTCAACGTGCTAACACGTCGTGCGCCGTGGGTGCAACCGGTGCTTTTTCCCGTGCGAGTGCAGGGCAGGGGAGCGGAGATGGAAATTGCCCAAGCCATCGGTAAAATGGGCCGACCCGAGATGTTCGGCTATCCGCGGTGCGATGTGATCATCGTCGGTCGCGGGGGCGGCTCCATTGAAGATTTGTGGAACTTCAATGAGGAAGTCGTCGCCCGCGCCATCGCGGATTGTCCGATTCCGATCATCTCCGCCGTCGGGCATGAAATCGATTTCACCATCGCCGACTTCGTCGCCGATTTGCGTGCCCCCACGCCGAGCGCGGCCGCTGAACTTGCCGTGGCCGATGGCGCGGAGTTGTTAGCCAGGCTTACGCAAATCCGCCGGCGGATGACACGTGCCACCCGCGAGCGCCTGATGAGTTCCCATCTCGCAGTCGAAGCACTCAAGCGCGGTGCCTTGCAACGAGATGGCGAGAAACTTCTGCGAGAGTCCGTGATGCGGCTCGACTCCGCCCGGGGTCAGCTTTCTCAAGCGACTCGTAGTGCGCTGGACTCACGAACGACCCGCCTGAATGATGGTCGTGCCCGCCATAAATTGCATCATCCTGCCAGAGTGCTGGAGCGGCGTTTGGACAGTGTGGTCGCCCTGCGCCAGCGATTTGAACGAGCCGGGAAAGACTGTCTGCTAGGGCGCGGTGAGCAACTCGCCCGTCTGTGCGGGCTTTTGCGGGCACTCGGGCCAGAGTCGGCATTCCAGCGTGGATTCTCAATCACCCTCGGCGCGGATGGCAAGATCATCACCTCCGCAAGTGCCCTGAAACCCGGCGAAACCATGCGCACCAAGTTCGCGGATGGAGAAACGCTAAGTGTGGTGGAGAAATCTCAAGAATCATGATTGATAGCGGGGTCGTTCGTGGCGCTGGTGGTCGGTTGGGATGTAACCCGCCGCAAGCTGACAGATCCCATCGATCCGACCGTCCCCCCAATCGTAGACGTCGGTCTTTTCATGCACCGCGTGTCACGCGAATCCCAAGATCGAATTCAATCCGCAGGGAGGCAACAGAGTTTCGATCAAGTCCTTTGAAAACAATCGAACATTACCGGTTGCGAAATTCTCGAATCGATCCAAAATCTGGGTCGTCACGAAAGTCGCTGGCTGTTTCTCGGCGACGCCTCCCCACCTTCCATGCGCATCAACGACCTCGACCCCACCTTCATTTCCCACGCCCCCGGCCATTGGTCGGACGAAACGACGGACCACTGGGATGATCACCGCTGGCAACTCAGAAATCGCGTCGATTCACTGGCGGATCTCGACCTGCGGCTGAACCTGACTGACGAGGAACGCGCTGGCGTCCTGCTTGCCGGCACCAAGCTGGCGATGTCGATCACGCCGCACTTTTTCAACTTGATCGACCGCGATAATCCGGATTGCCCCATCCGCCGCCAAGTCATTCCGCGCATTGAGGAAGGCTGGAACGCTCCGGAGGAAATGGCCGATCCCTGCGGCGAGGATTCACACATGCCCGTCCCGGGTCTTGTCCACCGTTACCCGGACCGAGTCCTCTTCCTCGTCACCGACCGCTGCGCCTCGTATTGCCGTTACTGCACTCGCTCGCGGGTCGTTTCCGGCGTCGGCGAGCAGCATTTGGAAACCCAGTGGGAGCCGGCATTTAAATACCTCGAAAAACACACCGAAATTCGCGATGTCCTGCTTTCCGGCGGCGATCCCTTGCTCTTTTCGGACGACCGGCTCGATAAAGTTCTCACCCGGTTACGCGCGATCCCGCACATCCAGTTCATCCGCATCGGCTCGCGGATTCCGATTTTTCTGCCCCAGCGGATCACGCCGGAGCTGTGTGCAATGCTGAAAAAGCACCATCCGTTGTTCATTTCTATCCACAGCAATCACCCGCGCGAACTCACTTCCGAAGTCCGCGACGCCCTCGGTCGTCTCGCCGACGCCGGCATCCCGCTCGGCAACCAAAGCGTGATTCTGCGCGGCGTAAATGATAGCCTAGAAGTCCAAAAAGCCCTCGTCCAGAAGCTGTTGATGTGCCGGGTGAAGCCGTATTATCTCTACCAGTGCGACCTCATCAACGGCTCGTCCCACCTCAGAACTCCCGTAGCGGAGGGCGTCGCGATCATCGAAGGGCTGCGCGGCCACACCACTGGCTACGCGATTCCGCAGTTCGTCATCGACGGCCCCGGGGGTGGCGGAAAAATCCCAATTAACCCGAATTACGTGGTGGATACCGCAGCCGGAAAGGTCACGTTGCGGAATTTCGAGGGTGAAATCTTCGAGTATCCAGATCCAACGCCAATTCCTAAAGGGGATCTTGAGGTGTTGCATCAACAAGCGCTCAGCCGCTGGATTTGACCTTGGGGTCCATTCCGCTTGCGCTCACGGTCCGAGGTCCTAGCATCCCGAGCTTTCCAAAGCTCTGTCGCTCACCGTTCCCATGAATCGCATTTTCGTCGAAAAAATAGCCGGCCACCAAGCCGAGGCCAGTCACCTTTTGCATGAACTCCACGAGTCGCTAGCACTTCCCGGTCTCACGAGCGTTCGGATCATCCAACGCTACGATTGCGAAGGACTTACCGATGAAGAATTCCGCTCTGCCACCCACCTGATCCTCTCCGAGCCACAGGTGGATTCTATTTCCGAAACGCTTTCTTTAACGGAAAATGAAACCGCTTTCGCTGTCGAATTCCTCCCCGGTCAATTCGACCAACGCGCCGACTCTGCCGCGCAATGCGTGCAAATCCTGACCGGCAAGGAACGTCCCAATATCGCCTCCGCGAAGGTGATCATCCTCGAAGGCACCCTCACCGTCGCCGAGCTTCAAAGTATCAAATCCTACGTCATCAACGCGATCGATTCCCACGAAGTC
The DNA here is from genome assembly GCA_031430055.1 of Akkermansiaceae bacterium. Classification (GTDB taxonomy): domain Bacteria; phylum Verrucomicrobiota; class Verrucomicrobiia; order Verrucomicrobiales; family Akkermansiaceae; genus Luteolibacter. Next base: position 17,323 of record JANPAU010000382.1, read on the forward strand.
CCCGTCGCGGCAGTTTCCAACCGCCAAGCCCCCGCGACTCCCGCAGACGTCGCCATCCTCACCGGCTTCGCCACCCAAAATCCCACCACCCTCCGCGCCGATCTCGGCCTCGCGATGTCCGCCGAGGACGTGACCTTCTGCCAAGCCTATTTTCGCGACGAGGAAAAGCGCGACCCCAGCCTCACCGAGCTGCGGATGCTCGACACCTACTGGTCCGACCACTGCCGCCACACCACCTTCCTCACCAAGATCGAAGCAGTCACCTTCGGCGAAAATACCGAGCCTGTGCAACGCGCCTGGCAAACCTATCAGGAAACCCGCCGTGCACTCGGTCGCGAAGACAAGCCGATCACGTTGATGGACATCGCCCTCATCGGCATGCGCGAGCTGAAGAAGTCCGGCGAACTCGACAACCTCGAAGTCTCCGAGGAAGTCAACGCCGCCTCCATCGTCGTCCCTGTCAAAATCTCAAATCTCAAATCTGAAATTTCAAATTCCACGACGGAGGAGTGGCTCGTCATGTTCAAAAACGAAACCCACAATCACCCCACCGAGATCGAACCCTTCGGCGGAGCCGCCACCTGCCTCGGCGGCTGCATCCGTGATCCTCTGTCAGGTCGCTCTTACGTCTATCAGGCGATGCGCGTCACCGGTGCCGGCGACCCCCGCACGCCGTTCTCCGAAACCCTTCCCGGAAAACTCCCGCAGAAAAAAATCTGCCAAGTCGCCGCCCGCGGTTACTCGTCCTACGGCAACCAGATCGGCCTCGCCACTGGCCAAGTCGCAGAAATCTATCATCCCGGCTACGTCGCCAAGCGGCTGGAAATCGGTGCGGTCGTCTCAGCCGTGCCACGCTCGCACGTTTTCCGAGGCTCTCCATCTCCCGGCGATGTCATCCTGCTCATCGGCGGTCGCACCGGCCGCGATGGCGTGGGCGGCGCAACAGGTTCTTCCAAAGAACACACCGACACCGCACTCGAAAACTCTGCAGAAGTCCAAAAAGGCGACGCCCCTACCGAGCGCAAAATCCAGCGTCTCTTCCGCAACCCACAACTTACCCGCAAAATCAAAATTTGCAACGACTTCGGAGCCGGCGGCATCTCCGTCGCCATCGGCGAAATCGCCCCCTCGTTAGAAATAAACCTCGACGCCGTTTCTAAAAAATACGATGGCCTCGACGGCACCGAACTCGCGATCTCTGAGTCCCAGGAACGTATGGCCATCTGTGTGGACGCCTCCGAGATCGGCTACTTCATCGCCGAGTCCGACAAGGAAAACCTCGAGTGCCAACACGTCGCCAACGTCACCGACAGCGGTCGCCTCATCATGACCTGGCGTGGCAAAACCATCGTCAATCTCTCCCGCGCCTTCCTCGACACCAACGGCGTCCAGCAGACCGCCAAAATCCACGTCCGCCCGATCCCGCCGCTTGGTGGCGGCGGGTTG
>JANPAU010000383.1:0-9885 GCA_031430055.1 Akkermansiaceae bacterium
CGATTTTTTTCCGTGGCCTTCTATTCGTGCAAGTGCCGACGACCATCGTCGCGCAGGTCGACTCCTCCGTCGGCGGTAAGACGGGTGTAAATGTGGGTGAAGGGAAAAATCTGCTAGGCTGCTTCCACCAACCCCGCCTAGTGATCATCGATCCCGAAACCCTGCGGACTCTCCCCGACCGCGAGTTCTGCGAGGGCTTCGCCGAGGCGATCAAACACGCCGCCATCCGCGACGCGGCAATGCTTGACGATCTAGCGGCCTTCGATCCCGCAGGTCGCGATGTTCCGGCGGATCTCATCGCCCGTAACATCGCCATCAAGGCTCGCGTCGTGGAAGCCGACGAACACGAAACCAAAGACATCCGTGCGCTGTTGAATTTCGGCCACACCATCGGTCACGGCATCGAAGCCTCCGTGCCCTACGGCGAGTTGTTGCACGGCGAGGCGATTTCCCTCGGGATGCGTGCGGCGCTTTTTTTATCCGAGCGCCATGCCGGACTCCCACCCGCAGATAGCGAAAAAATCATCAGCCTGCTTAGAAGATACCACCTACCGCTCGTTCTCCCTGCCCACATCACCACGGAAAAAGTGATGGAAAAGCTCGCTCGCGACAAAAAGTTCTCCGCCGGCGCCATCCGCTTCGTCGTGCTCGATGCACTCGGTAGCGCGAAGGTGATCAACACCGTCACCGCCGATGACTTACGTGAAGCGATAGAAACACTAAGAAGCTGACCCAGCAATTGGAGCGCGGAATTTATTCCAATGCCTGTATGGATTCAGAACCCAAGAACTCAAGGAGGGGCGGACTCCGATCCGCCCCAGCCCATGAAAAGCCAATGATTCGAGGATAACCGCGCCCCATTGGCGTTTCATGGGCATCGGCGATTTGGAGATCGCCGTTCCTTGTTAGGTTCGCACAACCCCATTCCTTTTGGAAATCAGCCTGGATGCTCGGTTTGAATCCTTAAAGGCATTGGAATTTATTCCGCGCGAAACCACGATTCGGACTCGGGCTGAATCAGTTCTTCCTCCCCATCCAAACAACTGGGCAAAGCGGGCTATCATCGCGAGTGGTGTTTTCCTCCCTCACAAAAGCACCTCCACACGGAGTATCCAAGTCTTCACAAAGCATCGACCTCGCAACCAGATAGCCTCCAGATACCAAAACCCTTGCAGCATCCTTGACCAGTTGATCCCAAGCATCCCGGTCCATCACATCGAGAAGATTGCTCACAGAAATCATTCCTAACGAATCATCCGCTGACTCGCGGAGAACCTGCGCGATATCCGCGGTTTTCAATTCGATCCTGCCAATCTCACTCCGCCATTTTTTAATCCCGTGATCGCTCCAGACTTCGGGAGCTTCTGTCCCAAAGCGATTTCCCACCAGCACTTGAAGTAAGGGATTATTTCCGGCATCCGGCTTTCTCATGGCCCGCTCAAGGCGTCGCCGGATGATCTGGATCGCCTGACAATCCAATCGCGCACCTGCCCCTCGCCCATGGATCAACGAAACCACCTGCGGAAGAAAGCGCTCTAGGGAATCCATCAGAAAGACACGAACCCGCCCAGGCCGCATATCCGGCCAGTCAAAAAGCCAACCGAGAACTGACCCGCCGTAACGAAACACTCTGTCCACTCTCCCGCAAAAACAAAGCTCCTTCAAATTCTTCGGACATCGCATCTTCAGCCTCACCAAGTCGATTTGCGCAGGATTGGAATCCACGGCCAAGACCGCGACTTTGGCTCCTGCTAGAGAGAATGCTAAGTCGCCACCGGATGCGATGACTAGAGCACGTTTCACCGGCAAGCGATCCACCAAGGACAACTCAAGTGAGTGATCTTCGTGCATGTGGCCGAAAATCACACGATCATTTTCGGCCTTCATGATTCGCAAGCCCCCAAATAGTTAGGGAGAAAATCAAGTTCATCGTAAGCATCCCGCCGATGTCCGGAATCTGATCGCCCGCGAACAGGATACCCGCCGCGTTCATCGCGACCAAGACACCGATTTGCAGCCATGCGAAAAGCCGCTCTCGCCATCTCACGAGAATCGAAATTGCGAACAGAGTCTCCATGCCACCAATCAACCCAAGCGCGAGCCGCGGCGGTAGAAATGACGGTGCCGATGCGACGATTTCAAGATGCCTCGCATCCACCGCGATGAGCTTGTGCCAAAGGCCCTGATAGATCCAAACCATCGCCACCGCCAGTCGCAGAAGACACCACCAGACTTTCATAACAACCACCCCACTTGCCAAGCTCCACACGCCCCGAACACCACCACCAGCCAGATCCAGACACCTGTGAACCAGAAGTGCATGAAGGTCTCCAAGCGTTTTCCCCGCCAGAGATTCGAGCCATAGACAAACCATTGGCAATACAAACGCAGCAGCCAGAATGCACAAATCGACCACGAGACCCAAGCGGCAGCCCGCGATTTCTCGATGAACACCGTGGGATCGAACAGGCTAGGCAACCCCATCAGCACCAGCGTGATGCAGATGAACAAGGTGTGCACATGGAAGATTGCCTCATTCTCAGGCGACATGCGAGCCGCCTGCTCGCGCCATTGCAATTTGCGGCCGATAGGGACGTGCAGGACGGCGAGTAAAATTAAACCGGCTCCGGTGATCCTCAACAAGAGTGGTAAATTTTCGATCATGATATTTCTAATATGAAAACCCGCACGAAGGGAGTGATCCGGAAATCATCAACCCGCTTCAACCCGCCGGACTCCCATGACTTCTGCCATGCAGCCACCGAATGGAAATGCAAAAATCCCGGACCGAACGCCACGAAATTCGCCAGATCCCGCACATGCTCTACCAGCACCACTCTGCCATCATCTGCCAGACAGCGCCTCGCCTCGGCGAACCATGCGACGCGCTCGGCGTCACTCCGCAACTCGTGGATCGCTAACATGCCAAACACCACATCCACCGATGAATCTTCCAGTGGCCAAGCGTTAAATTTAGCAGCCAGCGTCCCCGCAGTCGGCGGAAATAATTCCCTTGCCCGGCGGATCGAAGCCTCCGTCATGGTGAGCGGATCGTAGTGATCGATGACTCGCCAACTCGCGTCAGGAAATTTTTGTTTTAACATCGCCGAGGCCTCATCGAAACCGGAGTGACAAAGCACCATTTCCCGCAAGCGGGAGTTCCTCAGCGCACGCTCTAACCACTTCCACCGATAGAGATCCGAGACATCATAAACCCAATGCGAAACCCCGAGTGAACCGATCAGGAAATAGACACAACCCGCGATCACCCCGCTTGCGATCAGCGGAAAATACGCAAATGCTATCACCGCGATTAATAAGACCCCGAACGCCGCCGCATAGAATGGCCAGTTGAAACGCGCGATCGCCAACATCCCATCCCACTTCCCGCGCTCACTCATCGAGTCTCCTTCCCGGCGTGATCAAGCGCCCGCGTTCCCAGCGATACGGCACGCCCTCGACGCGGAAGGCATTCGCCAACACTGGAGTTACCCCACGGAAGGGGCTTTCGTCAAACAGCCCCACCTTCCAATCCAAGATCTTCACCGGCCGCGGCGTCCACTCCGTCCGCTTGCCCTCGATCACCACGAAGCGACCGTCGCCTTCCGCATCAAATGTGAACGGCATCGGTCCGGCGAAATTTCTAGCAGTCCGTAGATCTGGAAACGGCGAACCTTCCGGCGGCGCGTCAGGTTCCGCGGTGAGATCAAAGGCCAAGTCCAAGGTTTCCCTACCATCGGGTGTCCATGTTCTCACACGCGATTCCGAGTCAGCGAGCTTCACTTTTCGATAGTTGTAGTGAGTGAGTAGATTGCCGGAGAGCACCATTCGCGCCTTGTCGGTCTCACTGCGGAGGATTTGTAGCCCTCTCATCCGTCGTCCCTTTTCATCCCGCAGCCGCGTGAAAATCCGGTATCCCGCTAGAAAAAAATCCTGCCCGAAGATTGCCGGAAACGCCGCTGGCCGCAGACCTTTCGTCCAGACCATCGCCACCGTGACAAACCCGAATCCGTCGTAGCTGTCGATCTCCACCGGCTCCGGTATCAAGGGGCGTAGAATTTCCTCGGGAAACGCAAAAGAAACCGCAACCACTCTCTCGAACCACGCAACAACAGGAAATGGATGGCGTTTTAACAGGCGAAGCATACGACGACGATGACAGCTCGCCCTCCCTCATGCAATCCGCTGTTTACTCAAACAAAACGCCAAAACAGTTGAAGAATCTCTGTCTAAATGTTCGTTTCTTCCTGATGATATTTAAATCCAGCACCTCCCGCAGATGGTTCATGACTACCGCCACCCTTGTCGCTACTTGGCCGCTCATTTCATTTGCCGCCGAGGAAAACCTACCGAAGAAGCTCGTCATCATCGCCGGTAAGCCGAGCCATGGTCCTGGATTGCACGAGTTCAATGCAGGTTCCAAGCTTCTCCAAAAATGCCTCGCTGCCACCCCAGGGCTTAAGGTCTCCGTTCATCCAAACGGCTGGGTTAGCGACGAGAGCGTGCTGGAAACCGCCGATGCCGTGGTGTTCTACGCAGATGGTGGCAACAACCATCCTGCCATCGCAGAACCCAGCAAGAAGGAAGCCATCCAAAAACTCGTCAAACGCGGTGGAAGCGTCATGATGATGCACTATGCCGTAGAATGTGCCAATAAAGATAAGGATCAAGGCGTCTCCGGCGACGTCTTCCGCGAATGGATCGGTGGAACTTATGAAACGGATTTCTCCTGCAACCCGATCTGGGATGCGGATTATAAAAAGTATCCGGACCATCCGATTTGCCGGGGTATGAAACCATTCAAAATCCAAGACGAATGGTATTTTTCCATGCGCTTTCGTAAAGACATGGAGGGAGTGAAATCTCTACTTGTCGCCACTCCAAGTGACGAGACTCGCGATGGACCTTACGTCTACCCCAAGGGCCCTTACCCACACATTCAGGCGCGCAAGGGCGAAGAGGAGACCATGATGTGGTGCGTCGAGCGACCAGACGGTGGCCGCGGCGTCGGCTTCACTGGCGGTCATTTCCATAAGAACTGGGCTGACGATAATTTCCGAAAAATCGCCCTCAACGCCATGCTCTGGATCTGCAAAATGGATGTGCCGACTAACGGCGTACAATCCGCCGTCACCGAGGCTGACATGCAAACGAACCTCGACGACAAAGAGAAGAAATGACATCCACTTTACGGAGCAGAGCTTCCGCGCAGTCGGCAAGGCTGACGCCGGTGAAGGGACAGTAAAGCCGTCACTCCCTAACTCATAAAATTACAAATCATGGCGCTCGGTAATATCGTAGCGCCCGCCATCCACCACCAGCATGAACCTCAAATCGATTATAACGCGGCTCAATCCCCACTTGAGTCCTCCTTGTCTGCTGCCGGCTGCGCTTTTCCTAGCCGCGTCGTTGACTCCTTCGCTGATTCCGCGGCCGATGCTGTTACAGGCCGTCTTGTCCGGCCTGTCGTTTGCGATCGGCTATGGACTGGGTGCGGGGTGGATCGCGCTGTGGCGATACCTCGGCTTGCCCGCTCTCGGCGGGCGACTGGCGCAGAAAGCGGGGATCGTGGCGGCGGTGATTTGTGGGTCGTTGGTGTTAGTCAGTCTGTGGCATACCGTCCACTGGCAAAATTCGCTGCGTGAGATCATGGACATGGAAAAAATCCCCGGACTCCAGCCTTTCTTGTTTGTGCCAGTGGCGGCGGCGACCTTTTTTCTATTCCTCGTGTTGGCACGAGTTTTCCGCTGGCTCTCGGTGCGAGCGTCGCGAGGCCTGGCGCGCCATGTGCCGCCGAGGGTTTCCGCTGTTGTGGCGGTGGCGGTCACGACTCTGCTGTTCTGGTTTGCCATCAATGGTTTGCTTTTTGGTTTCCTACTGAGAGTCGCGGACCGCTCGTTTCAGGAACTCGACGCGCGGATCGATGACGAGCTCCCTCGTCCGACGCTCGCCAGCCAGACGGGAAGCCCGGAGTCGCTCGTCGATTGGCGTGACCTCGGACACCAAGGCCGGAATTTCATCTCCGGATGTCCCACTGCGGCGGAATTGGAGAAATTTTTCGGCACTCCGGTCGTGGCCCCCGTCCGAGTTTATGTGGGTCTGAATTCGGCCGACAGTGCGGAAAAGCGCGCCCAGATGGCGCTCGATGAATTGAAGCGCGCAGGCGGCTTCGAGCGCTCCGTGCTGCTGCTTGTCACCCCAACCGGCACCGGTTGGGTGGACTCGGCAGGGCAGGATCCGGTCGAGTATCTCCACCGGGGCGACATCGCCACGGTGGCCGTCCAGTATTCTTATCTCAACAGCCCGCTCGCCCTGATGACCCAAGCGCAATACGGGGCTGAAGCGGCGCGCGCCTTGTTTCAGAAAGTCTACGGCCACTGGCGTTCCCTGCCGCCCGAATCCAGGCCGAGGCTCTATCTGAACGGATTAAGTCTGGGTTCGCACAATTCTGATCGCTCGTTCGACTTGTATGACATCATCGACGATCCGTTCCATGGTGCGCTGTGGAGCGGCCCGCCCTTCCGCCACCAGACTTGGCGAGAGTCGACTGCCCGCCGCGATCCGGGCACGCCAGCATGGCTACCGGAATTCCGAAAAGGCACCGTGGTGCGCTTTATGAAACAGGACGGTGTGACAGGAAAAAATGGCAACCCTTGGGGGAAATTCCGGATCCTCTTCCTGCAGTATCCAAGCGATCCCATTACCTTTTTCAGTCCGTCGGTGGCGTGGCGCGCTCCGGACTGGATGAACGAACCCCGCGGCAAGGATGTTTCGCCCTCGTTGCGGTGGTTTCCAGTGGTCACCATGCTGCAACTGGCGATCGACATGGCGGTGGGAACTGCGCCGGAAGGTTTCGGCCACACAATCGCGGCGACTGACTACATCAATGCGTGGCTTGCGCTCACGGAGCCAACAGGCTGGGACGAAGCCGAACTTGCGAGATTGCGCGCCTTATTGGCAGCAAGGGCTAAGCGGGAGGAGTGAGCGTGTCATTTTAGTGAGTTCTGTCATGAGGTGAATGAGTGCGTGGACTGGAGAGAAAGTCGCGGTTTATTTCCGGAGTTCTAAGTGGGGCGAACCCGGTATCGTTTTTAGGTAATCTTGTAAACTGATGAGCTTGGGCGGGTTGGTATCGTTCTCGATGAGTTTGATCACCTCTACCAATTTATCGTGTTCCTTCGGAGTTTTGCAGATTTCACCCTCTAACTTTTTGAGTTCGGGGAGGATGGGTTTGGCGGCACCGCCGTATTGTTTGAGCACATCGAGTGAGGTTTGGATAATATAGGCTTTTCCCCAATCCTTAAGGTTCAGCATCATCATCGTCAGCGGGATTCCTTCTTCGATCCGCAGCCGGGCCAGCGTTTGGATGCCGGCGAGCCGCACGCCTTTGGAAAACATGGTGTTCGCCGGTGGCATTTCCTGAATGCTGGTGACGATAGTGGGGGCCAGTGCCTGCACGTCTTCGAGCGTCATCAGACTGTAGGTGGAGCGGAGGCAACCGCGCGCGGCGGAATCCGGATTGGCGGCGATGGAGCGAATGGCTGGATAGAGTTGCTCCTTCGGCACGTCGGCGATCGACTTGCCAAGCAAGCCCGTCGGCCCGTAGGAACCACCCGGATAGAACAACGCGTAGGCCAGCGCACCGACGCCTAACTGCATTTGATCGGTCTCGTCTTTGACGGTTGCGGCTTTAAGCATTTGCGCGGTGATCGGCTTGGCATCGCCGCCGATGGTCCGGAGGGCATCGGAGGTCTGGACGCGCAGCCAGCGGTCGTCGTCGTTGAGCAAGGCGGCCAGAGTATCGAGCGCGGGGACGGCGCGTTTCTTGAGCTGGCCGATGGCGGCGACTGCGCCGAGGCGGGCGTTGGGGTTCTTGCTTTTGGTGAGATCTAGCAACTGCGGCAAAATATGATCTTGGCGTTTTCCAAGTTCCTCCGCCGAGCGGGCGCGGTCGAGGGGCGACCACGAGCTGAGGCCGGCCAGCAGTTGGGCAGTGCTGCGTTTCGCATGGGCATTCGCGCCCAACCATCGCTCGGCGTCAATGGCAGCTGCGATGTCGGCATCGCTCAGCCAGTTTTCCCGGCGGGCATCGCGGCCAGTGAGGTAGATTTTTTTCAAAGGCACCGCGTAGCCTAGCAGATAAGAGCCAGTGGCACCGACGGTGCCGTGATAGCTGCTGGCCACGCCGCCGCCGGTGGCGACATTGACAAAGGAGCCATCCCAACACCGTGCGAGGTCGTAATACCAGCGCAGCTCTTTCATGAAGGCGACCATCGCTTTCGGTCCACCCGCATTGGCCGCGACGGGGCCCCATTGATAACTGAAACCGTTGCCGGTGTGGCCCCATTCGCGGGATTCGTAAGAGGCAGTGACCATTTTGGTGAAGAACTGGGTTTCGGTGCGTTTGCCTTGCAGCGCGAAGGCCATGGCCACCATGCTAGTCCTGCCATTATCGTCATGGACTGGGCCTGGGCTGTGTTCGCCATAGGGAATTGCGCCCTTACCGACGTAGTAGCCGAAAAATTTGTTAGCCCGCGCGATGGCGGGTTTGATTTCGGGGGCCTGCACGCCGCACTTCTCGGCCAGCAGCATTGAAATGAAACACGGCAGGCCCGCGGAATTCACCGGACCATAGGGTGGAACCGGCCCGTTCAACTGCCCGGTAGGCCCCGGCGGGACATAGCCATGCCCCCAGGTGCCGAAGACGCCTTGGCCGCGGGCGATGGTGGTGGTATAGGATTGGATGGCGGGCAGCACGGTTTTATCGCCAGTAGCGAGATAGTATTCGCAGAGGAAAAGATTGTTATAGCCATGAGACCAGGTCCTCATTTCTCCTTTGCTTGAGTCCTTCCACAGCGCCTCCACATCGGGCGTTTTCGCGGCAATTTCACGGGCGCTCTTGCGCAGGATTTCGAGATCCTCAGACCTGCCTGCGGCGAGCAGAGCAAGTTCGTTAGTGTGCAGTTTGTTGTCCTTGCCGGGATTTTTGGCCAAAACTACTAGCCCCTGTTCGAGAATCTTTTTCGCCTTGGGGCAATTGTAAGGCGAGGTCTCGCTGTAGCTGCCCATCACTTGGAGCTTAAGGACAATCTCTAGCACCTTGCCTTTTCGCGACACCATGAGCGGCAAGAGGCCTCGTGCTGCTTCGCCCTCGGCCTGCCCGATCGCCCGGCCAAAAACCCTGCGGGCATCCTCTGTGAATACCTTGCCGAAAACTCCGAGAATCACGTCACCCACCTCCAATTTCCTCGCTGCTGGCGAGCCGACTTCAACCGCTGTGATGAGGATTTGGCGGCTATTTTCCGTCATCCCGGCCTCTACGTGCATCCAGCCCAGCGCCCCAGTCGGCCCAAGATTGTAACTGTTATCCGTCTTGGCCGGAGTTTCCTTGGTGAGATCAATCACTGACGTTGTCGCGGCATCTGCCGGTGCGAAAACTAACAAAACCACTCCCCCTAACGCGACGAGACCGGAATAGAAGCACGTGGCGAGGCGAGCTGATGGATGGCTTGTTGGCTGAGTTCTCATAAAGTATCACTTGAATGTCGGAGAAGCCGCTTACCTCTTGGAGCGGCAAGGTCTTTGAGCAGAAAGGGGATAATCAATGGGTGAGTCACGAATCATTTAACCTAGAAGGGAAAATGGAGGAAAGAATTTTGACTACGGATTTCACGGATTTCACAGATTTGAAGAGAGATATGAAATCTAAAAAGCGAAATTGGCATTCACCTTTTGGGTGAGGCTCAGAAGTGTTCGGCATCCTCGCTGCTTGTTGATATGAGGATCTGAATGTGACGAAAACGTCACTTGTACTATTAATCGATCTCTGATCTTCTTCGTTCGTGGGCCGGGCCGGGAAAAAGATCGACGAAAAAAAACTCACCA
>JANPAU010000384.1:0-3983 GCA_031430055.1 Akkermansiaceae bacterium
CGAGTGTGAGATCGGGGTCGCCAAGCTGAAGAATCTCATGAAGGAATCCAATACTTCGATGGAGACTGCGGCGAGAAATGCGAGGCATCAGTTTTTCGCGGATTGTTCGCGGAAGTTCCGTTGCTCCAGAGTCCTGTTGGCTCACCATGCAGATGATCAGGCGGAGACCGTCTTGTGGAATCTGTTGCGTGGATCGAAGGGTTTTAAAGGAATGCATACCGAGCAAAAAATAGTGATAGAGTCCGGAGTGGTGCTTGAGCTGAGCCGTCCCTTGCTCGGGGTAAGGCGTCTGGACTTGGTCGATTGGTTGAAGTCGCAGGGCTTTGCGTGGAGAGAGGACGCGAGCAATCTGCAGCCGGTCGCGGTAAGGAATCGTCTGAGAAATGAAGTATTTCCCTTGCTGGCGGAAATCGCCAAGCGCGATGTGGTTCCCGCTTTCGTGCGTGGTGCGGCAGATACCGAGGATGCTGAGGCTCTTGAGGCTTGGGCGCTGGACCAAGCAAAAGTGATAGACCCCCAAGGCCGCTTGCACCTTCCCGTGCTACGTGGGCTGCCTCTCGCTTTACAACGGCTCGCCTTGTTGAGATTTTTCCAAGAGCAGGGAATTCGCTCGTTAGATCGCAATTTGGTCGAGCGTGCGCTGGATCTGCTCGATGTGAAAAATCCGGCGGTGATCAATCTTCCCGGCGGCGGCAGTCTGAGGCGGCGGGCGGGGCGATTGTGGATCGAACTTTAAGGTTTATTTCCTCCGCCGGGCCAGATTTTTTCGAAATCGTTCGGTGCTTGTTCCGCTTGGCGGATCAGTCCGTTAGCAGTCATGGCCAGCCAGGGATTGATGTCACCGCCGAGGGTATCGATCGCTTGCACGCTCCAGACGTTGCAGGTCCGAGGGATGAAATAAACGTGTCGCGATTCCAGAAGCACGCCGCCGCCCCAACTCGATGTTCCGCAGACGATGGGCTTGCCGTCGGAATCATGGAGGCTGCAGTCGTTGAGGAAAGCCGCGAGATCATGGCCTTTATCCCGCGAGACGAGTTTCCGCCAGACCCGCTGGTTTGGGCAGACCTCGACGACGTTCCAATTCGCCGGGATGAGTTCCATCACGGAGGGCGTTGGGAGAAAGAGTGCCTTGAAGAATTTCCATGGCGTGTGCAGTCCTTTTTCGACGTAAGCGGTCCGGTCTCCCCAGCTGAGAGTGACGTATTTGGGAGATCCAAAGCCTGGCGGCGGAATGAATCCGGACTCAATGAGCCAGTCGTAGGGGAAGACCATCCCGGTATGGATCTTGTCGGCGATCAGCCAGACGAGGACGTCTGGATCCTGTGGCGGATTTTTTTTCGAAACGAGAGTCTTGGAGACCTTGGGCGGACTCGGAACTGGAGGCGTATCTGGCAGACGGATCCCGCAGGAAGTCATGGCAAGCGCCGTGAGGACACAGCTGCCGAGAGATCCGGTGACCCGATTGCGTCGCATCAGGCGGGAAGGAAGGAACAGATATATTCACAAATACCGTCCTCGACTTTGATCGTGAAGCCGCTGTTCCCAGCCACGTCGAAGGCTGAGCCTGCCTCGACCACGAGAACGTCGTTGGTATCGTCCAAGATAATTTCACAAGTGCCTGCGATGATTTCCATTCGCTCGGGAGCTGCCGTGCCGAAGTGGAATTTTCCGGGATAAATCAGGCCGAGCGTTTTCTTCGTGCCATCGGTGAAATGCACCGTGTGGGAGACGACGCTGCCGTCGAAATAAACATTGGCTTTCGCATCGACAGTGACGTTGGGGAATGAGGACATGGATAGGAATGGATCGTTTGATTATTCAGTGGGTAGTCCGGCTTCTTTCCAAGATTCCCATCCACCGCTGAGCGTGGAGGATGGGTAGGTGAAGCTGGAAAAATGCATCGCAACAGTCCGGGCATCCGGGCAGGCGAAATTTGTGCAGTAGATGACGATGGTCTTCTTGGCTGCCAGTGCGGCTTTGATTTCGGCTTCCCGCTTGATGATCTGATCATCGCAATTTGCCAGTGGCATACTGATGGCGCCGGGAAGGTGTCCGAGACGATAAAAGAACGCCGGTCGAGCATCGTAAATGAGTGCCTGATTTGCTTGTTGCAGTGCAAACAACTGTTCCATCGAGATGGAGGTGATTTTGCCCCGCCCGTTCAGTCGCACAGGTGCTTTGGCTGGCTTCAGGACAGGTGCCTCGGCTTGTTTCACGGACTCCACTTTTGCCGGTGGAGCACATGCAAACAATCCGAGTGTTAGGGCGGAGGCGACGATTGTGGACCGACTCGGGATCATGGATTGATTTTCAGCAGCTCGACGTCAAAGACAAGCAATCCACCTGGGCGACCACCACCCGGATTTTCACCATAAGCAAGGCCAGCGGGGATCCAGAAGCGGCGTTTTTCGCCTTCCACCATGAGCTGGAGGCCCTCGGTCCATCCTTTGATCACAGCATTGAGTGGGAAACTCGTAGGTTGGCCGCGTTTGACCGAGCTGTCGAAGAGTTTCCCATCGGTGGTCCAGCCAGAATAGTGCACGGTGACGGTGTCTGCGGCGGCGGGTTTGCGCTCACCTTTACCGGCTTGCAGGACTTTGGAAGCAAGGCCGGATGCGGTTTTGGCGGCATTGGCGGGTGGGGCGGCTACATCAGATGGAGTTTCAGGCATGACAGTTTCGGCGCGGACGGGAGTTTAAATTGCAAGTGCCAACCCGGCCGCGGTCGGGATCATGGCACGCAAGGATTTCGTGATGAAATTCATGCGCCAAGACTCGACGGATCAGACAAGTCTGTCAACCCCGCGAATCCGTCGAAATCTTCAGTTCTGTCGGAACTTCGATTGATTGTCGCGAGTGCGAACCTCCATCGTGGCAGGTTCGTGACAATACGGGCAAAAGAACGAGTTCCGGAAGAGTATTCTGAGAGCGACTCTCAATCGATAACTCCCGAGAAGCGGACGGGCATTTCGGTGCTTTGCACATCTCTTGGATGCAAGCACTGGAGTCATGCATAAGGGACAACGAGTGCGTCCTGCAACCATCCATTGCGCCAAAATCACTAAAAGGGTGAACCCGATCAGCCCGATGCTGATGACCGTTAGGTCGCGATCACCTTTCACCAGTGAATAGATCAAAAGCGCCGCAGCCACGGGGCACATGATATACTTCAAGCAGAGTAAATAGGCTGCAAGCTTGAAACAGCGAATCACAGATTTTGATCGGAAGCGATGCATTCGATGGGTTAAACTAGCGGTTAGGCTTGGAGGGGGACAAGAGTTTTGATCGAGGAAAGGAAGAAAGACAAATTTACTCCGCAGGAAACGTGCCAAACCACGAAGCAAGCTTTGCCAGGCTGGGCGGGGGAGACGGACTCTCCGAGTGATGATCAAAAAAGTAAACCTTGAAATTCTGCTAGGCAGCGTTTTTTCGACGGTCCTGCCAGCAGGGCATCGATGCGGGTCAGTAAATCGAGCGAGGGAATCTCCTTGCCTTCTAGCAAGACTCTCAAGCGCATCCGCCACTCGGTCACCGAGCCTCCTTCTTCGGCTGCTAGGGCGGTGGCCGTCTGAGTGAGGCGACCACTTACTGCGAACTGGCGACCGGTGCGGCGCAGCCACGCCTCGAAATAGGGGCGGTCGCTCTTTAAAGTAATCATATGTTCAAGCGTGCAGTCCTTTGATTTATGAGTCAAGCCCTCAATCACTTCCGAGGTCGGCCACGTTTTCCGCTAGGATACTTGACGGACTTCATCTCCGGCGCGGGTCGATCACTTTTCAATGAAGCAATTTGATCTCGCAGATGGGCCGCGCGCTCGAACTCCAGCCGCGACGAGGCCTCACGCATCTCCTCTTCCAGCTCGGAAATCACCCGCAGCTTGTCGTAGGTGCTGATGTCGTCGGCGACTAATGAGCTGTTAAGCTTGTCGGCATGTTCCTTGGCGTGCTCGTGGGTGTGGAGGCTGTGTTGCAGTGCCCGCTTCAC
>JANPAU010000385.1:0-3695 GCA_031430055.1 Akkermansiaceae bacterium
GTTCACCGCGACCACCCGTAATCTGGCGTGGGTGAATACGGGATCCACGGGTTACTATTACTATCCTTCCAAACCTGTGATCGAGCGGATCGGCTCGTTGTTCAGCATTCAGGATCGTCTGGTCTCCGGCGATGGAATCACTTGGACTGTGAGTGGGGTCACGCCCAAGGCATATTTCGCGGGCGTTTATCTATCATTTCCCTATTATCAGAATCCGCGCTGGAGCCTGAATGGTCTGACATGGACGGAAACCACGGGAAGCACGACGCTCGCTTACAAGCCGCCCTTCGCCTACGATTCCACCGCCTTGCGTGCCCGCGACAACACGGGTGCCATCTGGGCGACGACCGATGGCAAGGTATGGACTGCCGCGGCCGAGGCCTCGTCGGATTCCTCGGGGCAGGCCTATGCCCGCCAAATTGTGGCCTTGGGACCACGGCTGGTCGCCGCCGGGACTTCGGGTCTGATGGTGGTGAGTCCAGACAACGGGAAATTTTGGCAGCCCGGATTGCTCAACGGTCGGCCATTCCCAACAGCCCTTAACATCCGTGATCTCGAAGCTGGCACTTCGGAAATACTCGCGATTTTCAACGCCAATACCAACATTTCTCCGCCGGTGTGTCGTTACTTCCGCTCCGCTGATGGTGGCTCGTGGAGCGAAATCACCGGGCTCGCTGGCCTCGGGCTCGTGGATATCGTCTGGGCGAATGGTAAGTGGATGGGCATTCGCTCGAACGGAAGCCTGCTTGCGTCAACCGATGGTGGCCTGACATGGAGCAATGCCGGAACGGTTACCGGTGTGACGGGCGGTCGCAATATCGCGCGTGTTAATGGTCTTTGGGTCGTCGTCGGAACGACCACCACCGGCTCCTTCACCCCGCTTTCTCTGTTCACTTCTCCTGACGGTGTGGTGTGGACTAACCGTGGCGTCAGCGGAATCAACGATGACGAGAATTCCGATACCCCACCGCGATTCACCACCGGCCACGGGCTGCTGTTCTTCGGCCGTGGTCCGGAGTCCAAGCAAACATCCGACGGGTTCACATGGACCAGCATGGGCAAGGGCGGCAGCACCTCCGCTCCGGATGGCAGCGGCTACAATGCGAAGTGGATGGTGCCGGTGGCCGATGGCTATGTGGCGTTCAACTCCAATTCAAATTTCAGTAAATCCTATTTTTGGACCGCACCGGTGAGCGCCGGCAATTGGGCGTCCGTCACGGCCTATCAAAATCAGGTGGCTTGGGTCGGCTCTCTGAATTCATCCCGCCTGTTCCTCTTCGGCCCCGGAACAATCAAGGAATGGACCACTATGGATCTCGCCCTCTCGATCAACGATCCAGCAGCCGCCGATTTCGGGGTGGGTGACAATCTGGTTTTGCCGGTGACACTCCGCAACCTTGGTTCTCTCTCCGTGCCTGCCGGTGATCCGCTGCCGGTGGATGCTTGGCTTTCGTCAGACAGGTTCTTCGGCGACGGCAATGACGTCTATGTCGGTCGGGTGAATTTGCCGGTCGCGCCGCCCGCGCCGGGTGGGCAGGCCACCTTTAATCTCACCTTCCCACTGCCGGATACGCTCGAACCGGGAGTTCACCATGTGATACTCCGGCTTGATACCCAGGGCCGGATCGATGAAAGCAACCGCGCCAATAACACCGCCCTCACCCGCACCGCCATCGTGAACATCCCACAATGGGAGATGAACCTCTCCACGCAAGGCAGCGGCGAGGTGGTGCAAACCTCCGCCCGGCGTTTCTATCCGAACAAGGCGAGCATCGGACTCTTTGCCCGGGCCGGCAAGGGCGCGGCGTTCGGCGGTTGGGGCGGCGATGCCGTTGGCGGCCTCTCCGAAACCTCCGTCCTGATGGATGGCAACAAGAACGTCACCGCCACCTTCGTCGCCCAGGCAAGCCTGCGGGTGGTCGTGATTGGAAACGGAACTCTGAATGTGCCTAACTCCGGAACCGCTCCAATGGGATCGAATGTGCTTCTGGCCGCCACTCCGGCAGCGGGCTGGGAGTTCGAGCGTTGGGACGGCGACTCCTCTGGAACATCGACCACGGTTTCTCTGGCGATGACCGCTAACAAGCTGGTGCGCGCCTATTTCCGCCAGACGATCGCGGGATGGAAACAACAACATTTCAACGCGACCGAACTCGCTCAGTCCGCCATCTCCGGAGACGAAGCGGATCCCGATGGCGACGGCGTGCCGAACTGGCAGGAATTCGCCCACGCCAGCAAACCGCTCGACGCGGGATCGACCGGCCGTGGAATCATCGCGCGCGACAGCAATGAAATGGTGGTCGTCTTCACCCGCCACCAGAACCCGGCTGGCGGCGCGAGCGTGGACTGCCAAGCCACCCGCACGCTGGCCGCTTGGGGCGCGGATGAACTCACGTTGCAAGTGCTCGAACAAGCGGAAGGCGTGGAAACCGTGGAGGTTAGATTCCCGATGAACGGTCAAAGCCGAGGCTTCATGCGCTTCGCCTACACCCGTCCGGCACCGTAGTTCTAACGCTCGACTGCGCTCTTGAGTTTTGCGATGGCGGCGTCGAGGCGTTGGCGGGTGGCGATCAGTTCGGCATCAAGGCTGCGGAGCTTCGCGTCGCGCTCGGCGAGGGCGGCCTCCCAGGCCTTGACTTGCTCGCGGGCGGCGGTGACTTCGGTTTCGAGAACGTTGGCTGCTGTCGCATTCGTGGCAGCGGCAAGGGCGGCTTCTTCGGCGGATTTCTGAGTGGCTTCGATGGATTCCTTCAACACGGCGATGTCTCGCTCAAGTGCGTTGGCACGCTGGCTCTCACTCGCAGAAAATTCCTTGGCGACGATGAGTTCGCTTTGGGTCGCGGTCAGGGCTTGGTCGGATTTGCGTTCCTTGAGCCATTGGCTGGCGACCAAGGCGGTGAGCACGAGGCAGCCGACGGCGTTGATGATGGGCAGGGAGCGGGATTTCACGCTTCAAGGGTTGGGGGTTTTAGACTCGAAACTAACTTTTTCGATTCCAGCATCTCTGACGGCATTGAGCACGCCGAGAACTTGCTTGTGGCGAGCCTCGGCATCGGCGGCGATGAGGACGCGAGTTTCGTCTGGCTTGGCTTCGGCTTTGAGGCGCGTGGTGATTTCTGATAGCGTGATGATTTCACGGTCCCAAGTGGTCACACCATTCGCATCCACAGCGATTTGAAAGGGTGGAGTCTTGGACTCGGGAATACCGGTAGAAGCGTCTGGCAGAGCAATGGGTACGCGGTGGAGTTGAGTCATGCTGAGGCTCACGAGCATGAAGGCAGCTAGCAGGAAAAACATGATGTCGATGAGCGGGATGATCTCGATCCGCGCTTCGTCGCCTTCATCGTCCGATGGGCTATGGAGTTGGACGGGCATCAGCGCTTGGTTCGGTTAGCCGCGAAGACTTCGAGGTCGTGACCGTGTTCTTTCGCAGACTTGACGAGCAGCTCGGTGTGGTTGATCCAGCGCTCCATGGAGCCGCGTAGAACGGAGACGCGTTTGCGGAAAAAATTATAAGGCAGCAGGCAAAGAATCGCGATGGCGATGCCGCAGGCGGTGGCGATGAGAGCCTCACCGATGCCGCCGGAGACCTTGCTGGCGGCGAGTTGCTCATCGCCGATGAACGAGAATGATCCCATGATGCCGACGACGGTGCCGAAGAGTCCTAACAATGGAGCGAGGGTGATGAGGGTATT
>JANPAU010000386.1:0-5553 GCA_031430055.1 Akkermansiaceae bacterium
TTGACGTAGTGCCAGACGCCGTAGGCGAAGGGCAGAACCAGCGCGAGAATCATCGCATACAGCGGGCCGATGTGCCATGGCCTAGCGACTTTTTGGAGTGCTGGATCTTTACTGAGATAGCTCAGGATCAACACCGGGATAATCACATTGATTAGAATGTTAGCCAGCGGATGTTCTTGGGTTTGTTTCGTTGAATTGGCCATAGGCGGCAGAAACAAAGCAGGTCAGACGGAACGGTGAAATCAAAAACGAGCGGGGGGATATATCTCCAAGATAAATTTAGACTAATCCCACCCATGCCAGAAACACCATGGCTTCACGCTCCCACGCACCGATTGGCGGAGAGCGACATCTACATCTTCACCGCCAGCACTTATCAGAAAGCCCATCATTTCCGTGGAAGCGAGCGGCTTTCGGTGCTGCATTGCGGATTGCTGGCCGTGGCTCGTGATTTCGGATGGAGTCTCGAAGCATTGGCAGTTTTTTCCAACCATTACCACTTCATCGGCCATTCTCCGCCTGACGCGACGAACTTTGTTTGATGGAATTCGACTGGATGAAAAAAGCGGAGTCATTTCTGACTCCGCTTTTGAACTGGGAAGAGGCCGACTCAAGTCGGTGCTCCGCAAGAAATCAGACTTTTCCGAAAATCGTCTGGCCGGTGGAGCGGAGGTCGTCACACGCGGTTTTCATGCGTTCGCAGAGGCTGAGTTCGCCCTTTTTCAGGTAAGAGCGTGGATCGTAGTGTTTCTTGTCACCCACTTCGCCGTCGATCTTGAGCACGCCTTCGATGTTCTGGCACATGTGGGTCACGATCGGACGGGTGAACGCGTATTGCGTGTCCGTGTCGATGTTCATTTTTACGACGCCGTAGTCGAGAGTTTCGCGGATTTCCGCAAGGGCCGAGCCGGATCCACCGTGGAAGACGAGGTCCATTTCTGCGCCCGCACCGTGTTTGTCGGTCACTGCCTTCTGGCCATCGCGGAGGATGGTGGGGAGGAGCTTCACGGAGCCTGGCTTGTAAGCACCGTGCACATTGCCGAACGTCGCGGCGAAGATAAATTTCCCGATGGGTTGAAGGGCTTCGTAGACTTCCACCATGTCTTCCGGAGTGGTGTAAAGTTTCTCGATTGGCAGGCCCGAGGTGTCGTGTCCGTCTTCTTCACCGCCGACGCAGCCGGCTTCGACTTCGAGGATGATGCCAAGCTCGGCGCACTCTTTGAGGAGGACCTTGGAGATGGCGAGGTTCTCCTTCAGATCGACGACGGAGCCATCAAACATGTGGGATTGGAAAAGTGGACCTTTTCCTGCGGCGATGCGTTTGCGGGAAGCTTCAAGCAGTGGCTTGAGAAAGCTATCGACCTTGGCCGGATGGCAGTGGTCGGTGTGAAGGGCAATGAGCACGTTGTGTTTTTCCGCGAGCAAGTGGCAGGCTTCGGCAAGCACGATGGCTCCGAAGGCGGCGTCCTTCACGGCAGTGCCGGAGGCGAATTCACCGCCACCGGTGGAGACCTGAATGATCCCGTCGGATTTCATCTCGGAAAAAGCACGCAATGCACCATTGATGGTGGGGAGTGAGGTGACGTTGATGGCAGGGTAGGCGTAGCCACCTTTTTGGGCGGCTTCCAGCATGGCGCTGTATTGCGCGGGAGTAGCGATTGGCATGACGCAGGATGACTTAGCCAAGTGCCGGACTAACGACAAGCGGGAATACTGGGAATTCTGCATTCCCTACCCGCTTGTGGCTTGCCAATGACGCTCAGGCTCGATTGGTTGTCATCCACGTCGATGAACTCTTCCGAATCAATTGTCTGCAAGCCAACGCCTTGGTTCCTACTTCGGGCATTTGTGATGCTTTTGATGTTTGGGGTATTCGCTGTGCTCTTCTTTATTGATGGGTCCACGGGGTATCGGAAAAAGAACGAGAGTTTCTACCTCCACAAAACTTTCCAGATCGCCAACGAGGAGTTTTCGAAAATGAATTCCAGCAGTTCATTGACCCCAGAGGCATGGAAGGCTCATGCGGAAGCGCAATCGGTCGCGTTTCCCCCAGATCGCTCGATTTTACCAACCTCGTTGAAATTGCCGATGGCTTGGCCGGCGATTCTCCACGACTTCGAGCGGATGAAGCCGCTTCAATGGAATATCCTCTGGCGCGAATATACGAAAGAGCGTGGGCTGAATGCCTCGCCCCCTGAACAACCTTATGATGCCGGTAAAATCGGCGAGCAGTGGATCGTTTTCTGGATTTGCCTCGGCTTGTCTCTAATGGCCGCCTTTTTTCTGTTGCGCACGATTAGGCGGTCGATTTCTGTCGATGCCGAATCAATCACCACTCAGCAGGGGAAACGGATTCCATTCACCGACTTGAAAACCCTCGATCTCCGCAAGTGGGAGACCAAGGGGCTTGCTTTCATCGACTACGACGGGGCTGCCGGAAAAGGTAAAATCCGCATCGATGGCCTAACTTACGGTGGTTTCAAAAAAGAAAATGATGAACCCGCCGAGCGCTTGATGGCCCGGATTCGCGCCAGTTTTTCTGGCGAAATCATCGAATACACTTCGGTAGCGTCACCTGAAACTACCGCCGAAGAGTCCACACCCACCTGATTGAATTTCCCCAAATCTGTGCTTTTCCGCTTTCGACCCGTTTTCGGGATTGCCAAGTCGGGTCAGCAAGCGATAACCACCTCCAACGCCAACACTCAACAACAGCAACTCATGTCAGATAAAAGTATCGAAGCTCGTGTAAAAGACATCATCGTGGACCAACTTGGCGTCAACGCTGATCAAGTAACAACGGAAGCCAAATTCGTCGAAGACCTCGGCGCGGACTCCCTCGACACCGTCGAGTTGGTGATGGCATTCGAAGAGGAATTCGACATCGAAGTTCCTGACGAAGAGGCTGAAAAACTTCAGGCCGTCGGTGACGTGGTCACCTACATCACCAGCCAGCAAGCCTGATTTTCCGAGGCGTACGCTTTGCGAAAGGGCGGACTCCTTCTGGATGTCCGCCCTTTTCTTTGCTTTCTTTCCGAACGGGTCGACACTCTCCCGCCAATGCACTCTCAAGACGACATCCAGTACGCACTTGAAACGACCAAGGTTCTGCGTGAGCCAGATCGCCGGATCGATACCTTCGGTGAAACTCGTTTCGAGTTCCAACTCATCAGTGAGTTGATGGATCGCACGGGAGAAGTTAGAATTCGCACGGGAGAAGTGGAAGCAATGCGCCCGCGGATTCTCCGCCCCTCAGCATACAATGAAGTGCAGCTCGATGGATTTGATCCATCTGCTAGAGCTCGCTTTGATCAACTCGTCGAAAAGTTTCGCTCCGAGGGCAAGGATCTTGCCTTCCTCCAATACGGCTTCCAGTTCAAACGCGGAGAAGTACAAGAGGAAATCATTCACGACAGCATGGACGCCGTTCGTGAACGTGTCATGGAGGATATCCGCCGCACTGGCAATCCCGCCCGCGCCATCATCGAAGGCGTGGATGACGCATGGGAAATTTCCATTCTCAAGTTCTCTTTTGAAATGATCCTCCGCTCGCATGAGATCAACGCCTTCGATTTCAAGCGCCGCGGCCTCTTTTAGGGTTCTTCCATTTCGCCGATGAGCTTTTGGACTTTTTTCAAACTCCTTGCCGGCTTGGCGGTGCTGGCAGTCATGGCGTGCACAGCGATGTTAGCCTATCATATCGTCGTCGCGCCGGTCGGTGGGATTTTCGAAAAACTCATTCCAAACCCGAGCGAAGTTGTCGGCAGGCAGGCCGACGCGGACTTCGCGAAGATGCTCGACTCTGCGGAACTTCCCGACATCGACCCCGGCGAGAAGGTCTTTCAAAAAGCCCACGAGCTTCTGGCGCTCGGGAAAATCGATGAAGCCCGCGAGAAACTAACCGCCATCGTCAACGTGTTTCCCACCTCCTCCTCCGCGCCCATCGCTCGCAGGATCGTTGGCGAGATGAATCTCGATGAGATCCTTTCCACTTCGCACATGGACGGGAAAAAAAGCCACGTCGTCAAACGCGGCAACTCCTTCCTCGGCATCGCCGCAGAACATCAGACCTCCCTCGATCTCATCATGCACCTCAATGGCATGATGGAGCTCAAGAACATCCAACCCGGCGAGGAACTCATTGTGATGCCCTTGCAGTTTCGCCTGCTCATCGAGCCACAGCGTAAGGCCCTGTCGATCTGGGAGGGAGCCCGCTTCATCCGGGAATACCCGATTCTTGATCTCGGCGTCTCCGGCAAGCTCACGCCTGGTAAAACGAAAATCAGCTCGAAATCCGCCGACTTAAATGGCCGCCAAGTTCCCCCTCAATCCAAAGACTACCGGGGGGCGGAAAAAGTCATCCAAATCGAGAAGCCTGCCCTCCAAATCCGGGGTGCCGCGGCGGTGGCCGAATCTCACCCGAGCGGCATCAGTCTGCTCTCGCAGGACATGGAGGAAATCAGCCTGCTCACGCGCGTCGGCAACGAAGTGGAAATCCGCTGAGGATTTTCTCAATCACGATGATGCCGTGATTTTATTTGACCGCGAAAAAAGCCGCCCTCCCGAGATGGGAAGGCGGCTTTGATGAATGGAATCGTTCAGGACGATCTCAGGTGTTCAGCTCAAGGCTTGGGCACGAGGGCGATGGTCTTGAGAATCCGCGAGGCGATCTGATAGGGATCACCTTGCGAGTTGGGACGGCGATCTTCGAGATAACCTTGATATTTGTCGTCTTTGACAAAGCTGTGAGGAATCCGGATGGACGCGCCACGGTCGGCCACGCCATAGGAGAACTTGTCGATCGACTGGGTCTCGTGAAGGCCGGTGAGGCGCTTATGGTTGTCTGGGCCATAAACGGCGATGTGCTCTTCGACGTTGTCGGCGAAGGCTGCCATGAGGGCTTCAAAGTAGGCTTTTCCTCCTTTTTCACGGAGATACTCAGTGGAGAAGTTTGCGTGCATCCCAGAGCCATTCCAGTCGGAGTCACCGAGAGGTTTGCAGTGGTACTCGACGTCGATGCCATATTTCTCGCAAAGCCGATTGAGGAGGTAACGGGCGACCCACATTTCGTCGGCGCAGCGCTTGGAGCCCTTGCCGAAGATTTGGAATTCCCATTGGCCCTTGGCGACTTCGGCATTGATGCCCTCGTGGTTGATGCCGGCATCGAGGCAGAGGTCGAGGTGCTCATCAACGATCTGGCGGGCGATGTCGCCCATGAATTGGTAACCGACTCCGCAGTAGTAAGGGCCTTGGCCGATTTTCGGGAAGCCATCGGCCGGAAAGCCGAGCGGGCGACCGTCTTGATAGAGGAAATATTCCTGCTCGAAGCCGAACCATGCGCCGGGATCGTCGAGAATGGTGGCGCGGGCATTTGAAGCGTGCGGGCTGCCGTCTGGCATCATGACTTCGCACATGACGACGGCACCGTTTTTGCGTGTGGTATCTGGGAAAATGGCGACTGGCTTGAGAACGCAGTCTGAGCTTCTACCCTCGGCTTGTTGAGTCGAGCTACCGTCGAAGCCCCAGAGTGGAAGTTGGTCGAGGGTCGGGAAA